>CAJPLH010000038.1 GCA_905371275.1 Prevotellaceae bacterium | reverse complement strand
CAGATCCTGAAACCTACGTGGAACGTGGTTCCAACTATCCACTCATGATGACCAATTCTTTGGGTCTTTCAGTGACATTCTAACCTCCAAACAGACACTATCATGAAACGTATAAAATATGCCGTAGTTGCGCTAGTCGCACTTTTGGCCACTTCATGTTCTGATTTTCTTGACACTACTCCACGCGATGCCATTAGTCCTTCCACCACCTGGAAAAGTGCAGAAGATGTCAATAAATTTCTCACCACGGCTTATTCCGGCTGGGCGAGTTCTTCTTCCATCTTCTATCTAGATGCGGCGTCCGACATTGCCTACAACAACTTCCCTTGGGAAGGTTGGCGCCCTCTGGGCAATGGCACGTGGACAGCTAGTGCCCCTGGAGCTTCTTTCTATGATTTCGGCACCATTTCGCGTTGCAACAATGTGGTCAACAACATCGACCGTGCCAAAATTGCTGATAAGAAGATATACAACAATATCCTTGGACAAGCCCTCGCCATTCGTGCTTTCGACTATGCGCGCATGAATTTCTGGTATGGTGGTGTGCCCATCATGGACGATTTCTTCCCCAATGCCGAAGCTGCCAAGGTGCCTCGTAACACTGAGGCCGAAGTTTGGGCACATTTCGACAAAGACATCGATCGCGCCATCTCTTTGCTCCCCAATGCTCCCGCAGAAAGTGGACGCATCGCCAAGGGTACTGCCTTAGCCATCAAAATGCGCTATGCACTCTATCGTGGCAACTGGCAACAAGCGGCTGATGCTGCTAAGTCTATTATGGATTTGAACCTCTACGCGCTCGACCCAGACTATGCCGCTCCTTTCACTATGGCTGGTAACAAGTCGAAAGAAATCATTGCAGCCGAAGAGCACGATCAGGTGCAAAACGAATTGACCATCTTGGGACAGCTCTACAACAATGGTGATGGTGGATGGTCGTCCATCGTGCCCACACAAAACCTCGTAGATTTGTATCTTATGAAAGATGGTCTGACCAAAGAAGAGTCTCCTCTCTACGATAAGAATCATCCCTTCGCCAACCGCGACCCACGTATGGCAAAGACCATTCTCTATCCTGGCTGTGACTATTGGAATGGAGTCTACAACACCCTTGACAAACAACTCAATGGCAAAGACAATCTTGACTATCCCACTAAGGCAGCCAACTCTTCTAAGACTGCGCTCACTTGGGCAAAATATCTTTATCCCAAAACGCAATATGCAGATATGTGGAGTACTTCAGCCTCAGTCGTAGTCTTCCGTTATGCAGAAGTGTTGCTCTCTCGCGCTGAAGCACTCAACGAACTCAGTGGACCTTCTGAAGAAGTTTATACCCTCATCGACCAACTCCGCACGCGTGCAGGAATGCCCAAGGTTAATCGCGCAAAAGCAGCCACACAAGAAACACTCCGTGAAGTGATTCGCCGTGAACGCTCCGTAGAACTTGCTGGCGAAGGTTTCCGTCGTGCCGACATCGTGCGCTGGAAGGATGCTTCTGGTAAGATGGTGGCAGAAACTGTGCTCAATGGCAATTTGACTCGCGTTGCTGGAACGGTGGATATGGCTGGTACAAATCCCGAAACTCGTGCCACAGTGTCTGACACTCGTGAGGTCATCGAAAACCGTTTGTTCAAACCTGAATTCCGTTACTGGCCCATCCCACAAAGTGCCATCGATCGTAATTCAAAGATTAAACAAAACGCAGGATTCTAACCTATAACTTGTTTCATTTTCCCAGAGGGGCTGTATCACCACGTTGTGGTGTTGCAGCCTCTCTATTTGCGAATATACATCATCAATGAATTTTGTTTTGTTTACTTTTGGGCGAAACACCGGATTTCTTCCTCGCGCGCGTACGCACAATACAAGAGTTTTGTGTTTTTTGCTGTCACAAGTGTCACACTTTTGTTTCAAAGCATTGTATTCTAGATGGTTGTATTTTGTTTTAATGTTTGTTTGGAGTTTGTCTTCAAAAATCCTCCATAAACTCGAGAAAATACAATCAAACAGCATAATTATACGGATGGAGAGTCGTGAAAGTAATTCGCTTTAAATCGAAATGGGTCAATATCGTCATAATCCCGACGGCTTGTTTTACGAAAAACGATACGTTGTTTTATAGAAAACGACACGTTGTTTTGTTGAAAGTGACACGTCGTTTTGTTGAAAACGATATGTTGTTTTTCTTCGACCGACGTGTCGTTTTTGGGGTGAGTAAATGTCGATTTTCGTCATCATAAAAGCGTTTGTGAACGTGCAGTGTGACACTTGTGACAGCAAAAAAATAAAACTCCTGTGGTATGTGCGCCTGTACGCGTGAGCGTGTGTGCGCTTACGTGCGCGAGGGGGATTTTCTCCCTCCACTATTCAAGATTGTCATTCCTTGTCCTTACTTCTTCCACTTTGCACAAGACCGAGCTGCAAACTCTCCTTATTTTTGCGAGAAAAACAATCACTACATTTATCTCTATTTTTGATATTCAAAGATGACGAAAATGAGGGTGAGAGGATTTTGTTGTGCGGTTTTTTGTGATTTTTTCCCTCTTTCCCCCTTTATCTCCCCATATACTTATAGAGCCATTCTTCTCCGCTGTTGGTTGCTTCATCCCACGAATAAGTGCGCTACATCTACATCGCCACTAACCGATAAACCTGTCTTCTCTTATTCACTTCCCACCTCCTAAACCCTAATCTTATGTGAAAATACTGATGTTTTTCCGTCCAATTATTGTGATTTCCACCAAAAAACAATACCTTTACACCGATAAAAACTAATAACTCTGCACCGGGTAAAAACCAATGGTGCTGCAAGGTTTGCATATATCAAGTTTTGCTAGAGATTCGTTTTCTATACGACACAACACAATACACTATACAACACAATGAAAAAGACAATTCTTTCGCTCATCTGTTTTGCTTTTGCAGCAATGATGATGGCGCAAACAACAACTAATTGGACAATCAGTGTGGCCAACCAAGGCACGGCAGGTGGTTACATTGTAGACAAACAGTTGAAAAGCACCGACAAAGTAGCATATTCCGAGCGTTATCCGGCACAAGGCTATATGCCTGCGTGGTACATCCGTTTTCCGAAGGGCAATTACACGGTGAAGTCGCAAAACAATGGCGTCATCGATGTGCATCAAGTGGACAAGAATCAAGATATAGTGACCAATCAGTCTGCTAAATCCTTCACTTTTCGTGCCCCTGCAGCAGGGTGGTATCGTTTTGTGTTGCGCAATGGGCAACCCTATCAGTCCTTGTATGATTTCAACATCTCTTCTACCGATGTGAAAGGTGCTGATGCGGTGTATCTAGCTGCTTGGCGCAGCGTTCCCTCGCTTCACCTCAATGGGTTTGAGAGTACGAATGCAAGATTGCCACAAGGCAATGTCTACAACTGGATTTACAACGAAGTGCAGATTCCCGAAGATGTAGATTTTCAAGGCACGTATGTTGAAGCCTTTGGTTTTCACAATGGCTATATCGGCATTCAGAATAATGGGAGAATGGCCGATGGAAAGACCAACCACACCGTGATCTTCTCCTCTTGGGATAATGGCGATACCGATAGTAATCCCACGCTGGCAGGATATAAACGCAGTGGCGTCATTGCTATAGACAGTACACTCAAAAACACTGTGGCAGAACGATTTGGCGGAGAAGGCACAGGTGTGCACGTGTTGCTCAACGGTGACTATTGGAAGCCCGGACATTGGGTGAGATTTTTGGTGAATGTGCAGCCCGAACAGATACAACTCAAAGATGGTTCCAACTACGAGAACACCATTATCTCAGCTTGGTATAATGTGCGCGGACTAGACGACAAGTGGCACTACATTTCTTCGCAACGCATGGCAGGACAAGTCAACTATTTTGGTTCTGGATTTAATGCCTTCCTCGAAGAGTTCACACGTGGCGCCACCAGCCAAGGACATATGCCCCACAAAGCCTACTATCGCCGCATCTTTACCCGCTCCATGCAAGGTGGAGAGTGGTTTAACCGCAACATATTCTGGTTTGGACACACCGATGGTGGCACTGCCAAAGGCGCGCGCAACGACATCTATCAAACTAAAGTGAACTACGATGGGGAAGATGCGGCTTATATGCAATCGGGGGGCTATATTGAACCCAAGGCTGGCAGTCCTATTACCCTCAAATATGTGGAACCTGGCGACTTTCTTCCTTCCGACTCCGTGTTGGCACAACTGCAAGCGCAATATGTGGCGAAGGCTTTGCACACGCAAGAAGTGCAGCGTATGAATACGCGTATGAATGACAGTTATGAGGAAATACCTCAAAAGGAATGGACGGTGAAGAACTCTAGTTCGCAGGAAACAGTGGGTGAGGGCAGTAATGGTCGTGCAGCGTTGGTGTTAGACGGAGATGCCCAAACGTTCTGGCACACAGAATGGCAGAGTGGTAGTAACAAAAGATTTCCACACTACCTAGAATTTGTGCACACGGGAGCAACAACTTTGAACCGCATCGTGTTGCAAAATGATGCTAAGCATAGTGGTAACCGATACCGCGCACGCAAAGTGGTAGTGCAGGTGGTGGATAGCAAAGGGAAAACAACGACGCAAGGCACTTATACCTTAGGTAATGGTGATCAGCAAGAAATAGTGCTTTCATCGACTCTTGAATTGTCTGCGCAGCAGCGTTTGCGTTTGAGATTTACCGAAGGCTATGATCCTAATGAGGGTATGATGGCTGTGGCTGAGATACGTTTTGAAAAGAAGAATTTGGAGCGTCTGCGTGAGTTGTTTTTGGCGGAATATAACAGTGTTGGTCAGTGGAATCACTATACCAAAACTGATATGGAGAAATATCTCGGTGAGGTGAAGACTCATCTCGCTACGGCTACTGAATCAGAAATTCAGTCAGCACTTCTAATGTTGTCACAAAAGGGTAAGGTCATCAAGTATTTGCCCATTACCAACTTGGCTGCGCTCAATGCAGAACGTTGCTATGTGCTGACCAATGCAGAAGTGTCGGGAGTGCTCGTTCAACCCGAAGGTGCTGCGGCTCCCACGCTGAGAAATGTAGATGCGAAGCGTGCTACAAACACGTTTGATACTTATGCTCAAACAATGAGTGTGGCAGACTCTGCGGCCAACTGGCTCCTTGTGGCTGACGAACGCAGTGGCAGTGCCACACAATATGTGGTCTACAATCTCAAGTCGGGTATGTTTCTTCAACCTGCAAAGGGAGATGTGGCTGCAACGATGGGCGATAAACCTGCAAAATTCCGCCTTATCCAGCAAGGCAGCAATTTCAAACTGATGAGTGTAGTAGGAGGAACTTATCCCCTTGTGGCGCATCCCGAAGCTGCGGAAGGAAAAGAGTTGACCGGCAGAGGAACAAAGGGAGCGGTGTGGAGCATCTACGAGAATCTGTATTATCAACCCAATTTCCGTTTGGTCAATGCCATTCGTGCGTATTTCAAAACAGGAAAATTCGAAATACCTGCCATCCCCACTGGCATTGCTGCACTCCGTTCTACTGGTGCAAGTGGTGAGAATGGACAAAGCGCAGATGAGGTGCGCTTCGATCTTTCGGGACGTCAACTCACCACACTACACGATGGAGAAATCGTGGTAACAAGCCACGGAAAGACGGTGTACACGCGGTAAACCCAAATCATTCATCTATTTCTGGACAAGAGGGTAGTGCGGTGAGCACTCCTTTCCTTGTCTGTTGGATAAAAAGAATAAGGCTGAATCCCTATGTGGTTCAGCCTTATTTTGTTGGGAGCGGATGCGCCTTGCGTTCTCGTATTTCTGAGATGCAATTTGCCCACTTCGCAAGAAAGACGTAAATTTGTAGCACACTTAGTGCGATTGTGTCCTTGTCGTCAACGTTCGGAAGATGAAGGCGAAAGGCGCAACCGCTTTTTCTCATCACTATCAATAGATTATGGCTGAGTCGAAAGAACCCAAATATAAACTCTACTATTCCATTGGAGAAGTGGCAGAAATGTTGGATGTAAACGATACACTCCTTCGTTTCTGGGAACGCGAATTTCCCCAAATTTCTCCCAAGAAGGGGGGACGCGGTGTGCGACAATACACCAAAGAAGACATAGAAACCATTAAGGTGATTTATAACTTGGTGAAGGTGCGCGGTCTGCGCATTGAAGCAGCTCGTGAAGCCTTGCGCAAGAATAAAGAAGGCGAAGTGCAGTCGGCAGAAGTGATAGACCGTTTGCGCGGTATTCGTGCCGAACTTGTGGAACTCAAAACAGCTCTCGGTGATTTAGAATAAACACTGATTTCAAAACGACAGAATAATATGGCAAAAGCCAAGACCGCCTACGTTTGCGACAATTGTGGTTACGACTCTCCTAAATGGGTGGGGCGTTGTCCTTCGTGTGGACAGTGGAATAGTTTTAAGGAAATCAATGTTTCGCCTGTGGCTTCTCCCAGTAAGGGAGCTGCAGCTGTGGTTTCTGCTGGGTTGAATCGTCAGCAAAGCAAACCGCAACGACTCTCTGAAATCAATGCTACCGAAGAAGAACGCTATGACACGCACGATGCAGAACTCAATCGGGTGTTGGGAGGAGGCATTGTGCCAGGAAGTCTGATTCTTCTCGGAGGAGAACCTGGTATTGGTAAGTCCACCTTGTTGCTTCAAACGGTGCTGCGAATGAGTGACCGCCGCATCCTCTATGTGAGTGGTGAAGAGAGTGAGCGACAAATCAAACTCCGCGCTGATCGCCTCAGTACGTCCCCACAAACGCAAGGCAACTCCGCCGCAACTGGCGAAGAACCGCTACTGTTTTGCGAAACTCGTTTAGAAGTGATTCTCGATGAGGTGAAGGCGGTGCAACCCGATTTGCTCATTGTGGATTCTGTGCAGACGATGCAAACGGAAAGCGTGGAGTCCTCACCGGGAAGTGTGACGCAAATTCGCGAATGTGCGACAGCTTTGCTCAAATATGCCAAGGACAACAACGTCCCAGTACTCCTCATCGGGCACATCACCAAAGAAGGAAGCATAGCAGGACCGAAAGTTTTGGAACACATTGTGGACTGTGTGCTGCAATTTGAGGGCGACCGACATTATTTCTACCGCATCTTGCGCAGCATCAAGAATCGTTTCGGTTCTACTGCTGAATTGGGTATCTATGAGATGAATCAATCGGGACTTCGCCCTGTGGACAATCCTTCAGAACTCCTACTTACCCAAGGCGGAGAACCGCTTTCGGGCATAGCCATCTGCGCAGCTCTCGAAGGAGTGCGACCTTTTCTCATCGAAACCCAAGCTCTCGTTTCAACAGCAGCCTACGGCACTCCACAGCGTTCAGCTACGGGCTTCGATTTGCGCCGACTCAATATGCTTTTGGCGGTGTTGGAAAAGCGGGTGGGCTTCAAACTGGGTGCAAAAGATGTGTTTCTCAACATTGCAGGTGGCATCCGCGTCACCGACCCTGCCATAGACCTCAGTGTCATTGCTGCTGTGCTGTCTAGCAATGTAGATACCCCTATCGACCGCTCCGTGGCGATGGCTGGTGAATGCGGTTTAAGTGGGGAAATTCGCCCTGTGACGCGCATCGACCGCCGCATTGCAGAAGCACAGAAATTAGGTTTTACGCGCTTCTTGCTCCCCGAACAGAATATGAAATCTCTCGATCGCCAACAGTTTTCGGGCATCGAACTCGTGCCGGTGTCGCGCGTAGAAGCCGCTTTGCGCGAACTCTTTGGATAACCCCTTTATGCAGTGCTTTTTTGTGGTGGGGTATATTTTATTTGTATTGCTACTCTTTTTAATGACAACGAGAGTTTTCAGAAAACGACAATTTTCGGGCTGAAAACTCTCGTTGTTGTTATATTGGGGTTTTGAAAGTGGCGATTTCAAAACAGTAATTATCCCCTTAGAAATCATCAGATTTAGGTATTGTAATTGCGATGAGAAAGTCGTAATTTTGCACACTCATCACAGAACAATATGGTAGTTGAAAGTCAATATTTCTCTTTTCTTTCCGCGTTTTCATCCTCTTTGCGTCCCGTATGTTTCGGACTGTGTGCACTGGGTTTGACCTCAGTGGCTGCGCTTCCTATGGCTGCGCAACAGCGTGTGGCAAACGTGAGAGTGAAACTCGTGGATCAACATCATTCCAATGAAACGCTTCCCCTTGCTCCTGTGCAAATCCATCCGTTGGGACTGACCACAAGCACAGATGCACAAGGAGTGGCAACTTTAGAACGCATTCCGCTGGGGCGCTACAAGTTGAGTCTTAGCTATATTGGATATGCTCCGCGCGAAACCTCACTCAACTTACAAGGCGACACGACAATTGTAGTTGCGCTCTCTCCCACTTCTTTGAGTTTGGGAGAAGCGGTGGTGACGGCTACGCGTAACCAAGCAGGGAATGCAACAGCGAGTACCATCGGAAGACGCGCCATAGACCATTTGCAAGCCACGAGTTTGGCAGATGTGTTGCAGTTGGTGCCGGGACAACTCATGGGAAATGCCGATATGACGCAGCGGCAGTCGTTTCAATTGCGCACACTCACCAATAATGCCAACGTGGCTTTTGGCACCAACATCATTGTAGATGGGATTCCTCTCTCCAACAATGGGACACTCTCACAAGGTGGTTATAGTGCAGCAGCTCCTGTTGGCACGGATTTACGACAAATCGGAGCAGACGACATCGAAAGCGTGGAAGTGGTGCGTGGCATAGCCTCAGCCGAATATGGCGATCTCACTTCGGGTATGGTGATTGTGCATTCGCGCTCGGGTGTCAGTCCGTGGCAATGGAAGAGCAAGGTGAATCCAGGACTGATGAATCACTCTTTGAGTAAGGGTTTTCGCTTAGGCAAAGGGAATGTGGTGAATGCTCATTTAGATTATGCTCAAGCGTGGGGAGATCCGCGTATGAAAACACGCTCTTTTCATCGTTATACATTGGCACTTGGTTGGGCAAAAGATTTTGGACGTTTGTGGCACACCGACACAAAGCTCAGATGGATGCGCGGTCGCGACTGGACTGGAAACGATGCCGACGCAGCCGCGGACGGAACTTCCAGCGAAAATGCAGCTGATTTGTTTTCACTTGCGCACAATGGTCGCATCCAAGTGGGACAACCATTGATGCGCACTTTGACCTATGCCCTTGGGGTGCAATATGCTCCTACAACTACTGAAAACACAACGTTTGTAGGGAGCGGTACTGGGTTAATTCCTCTACTCACTGCGCAAGAAACGGGCTATCACACTGTGAAATGGCGCACGACTTCCTATCGGGCTACTGGTCGCACAGAGGGTCGTCCGCTAAATCTGTTTGCAAAACTCAACAATTCAATGTTTTTCCGCATAGGACGCTTGATGCAAACCATCAAGATGGGAGTGGAGTATAAGTACGATCGCAATTTCGGAAAAGGATTTTACAATCTCGATGATGAGGCGCCTCTGCGTCCAAACAGCAATGGACGTCCGCGCGCTTTCTCCGAAGTGCCAGGTTTGCATCAGGCAGCAGCATTCGTAGACGATCAGTGGCAATGGCGTGTGGACGAAGTGCGCCGTGTGAAATTGCAAACAGGATTGCGCTTCACAGCATTACAACCTTGGAGCGAAATTCGAGCATTTTCGCTCTCCCCTCGTGTGAACTTCGCCTTTAACCCCACAAAATGGTTGGAACTTCGTTTCGCTTTTGGGCGCAACAGCAAGACGCCAAGTTTAGATTACCTTTATCCCGACAGAAATTACACGGATCGGGTGGCCGCTTCTTATATGCCGCAAGATGCTCCGCAGCAACAATTCTTGCTTTACCACACTGATGTTTATAAGGTGGCATATGCTCAACTTGAGAATGCCACTGCCACGAAATGGGAAGCTGGATTGGACATCACACTTCCCGAAGAGCGCAAAATCTCTTTGACAGCTTACGTTGATCGCACGCAAAATGGATTTTCCAACTACACCGAATACCGCACTTATGAGGCGAATTTCTTCACCGCCGAGCAAGGGTTGCGCATAGAATCGGGGAAACCCACCACATTTGATGCGCAAAATCCGGCGCGGCGCGATCTCATCTTTGTTACAACGGGACGAATGGGCAACTTTAATGTAGCGGATAATCGAGGCATTGAGGTTGATTTCGATTTGGGAAAAATAAAACCGCTTCATACCACCTTGTTTCTCTCCAGTGCTTACCAATGGACGAAAACTTATGACAGCGGACCGAATTATCGCACCCCAGCTGCGCTTCCCACTCACTACACCCAGTTTGGACTTACTCCCATCAAATTGCGCTATCCAGCTGCATTAGATTTCAGTAGTTACGATCGGTTTGTACAAACTTTGCGCATCGTGACTCATCTTCCCGTCTTGCGTATGGTGGCTTCCCTCACAGGGCAAGTGATTTGGCACAATGCGCAATTAAGTTATGTGGCTCCTAAACAGCCCATAGCTTGGTTAGATCAGAACTTGGTGGAACATCCCATCACTTCCAATATGCGCTCTGGGTATATAGGAACAGATGGCCGATTTTATGCCACAAAACCCACAACACAAGCGGCAGTTGCACTGGCAGCTCAAGATGTTGCACCACGCGATAATGTGACCACCTCTTCACCTACGACTTGGAATTTGTCGTTCCGCTTGACCAAAGAACTCAGCTCACTGGCGCAACTTTCGTTCTATGTGAACAATGCGCTCTACTATGAGCCTTTCCTTCCTACTTCTACCTCAGCCACACTCTCGCAGCGCAACACCGGTAGTTTTTCGTTCGGAGCGGAACTTTCTTTTCAATTATAATCTCCTATCAGCAAGCCTTCTTTCCGTGAATGACTGTCTTGTTCCTGAAAAGGTTTGTTTTCTCCTCAAAGGAAACTCTTATATTCAATGATGAAATGTTATTTGAACTCCGTATCTTCATTGCGAAAGAATCGTTTTTCCGCACAACATAGAACGCAATCTGTGCTATTTTCCGTGTTTATGTGGTTGAGTGGCATTGTTTTGTTTGCAAGTTGTCTCAATTTCAACGATGCCACGCAAGCCGTTACTTTGGAAGTTTATGTGCAACAACCTGACATTTTCACCAAAACTCCTCAACATGCTGAGCGTGCTGTTGTTTTGGTCAGCAACGGCGATACACTCCGTGCGTACACCGATGAACAAGGAAAGGCGCGATTTACTCAACTTACTCCTGGCATCTACAACATTTCCACTGCTTGGTCGTTGAGTGCAGTCGACTATCACAAAGCCACGGGCGAAGATGTGGCAGGAAACGATTATCTGGTAGGAGGTAACCTGTCGGCACAAGTGGTGGATGCAACGCGCAATCGCCTCGTTTTGACCACGCACGTGGCGCAAGTGCCCACGTTGGTGGTGAGCAAGGTTTATGCTTCGGGGAGTAAAGATGCCAACAACCGCAACTATTCGGCAGGAAAGTTTGTGGAGTTTTTCAACAACTCCGACTCTCCCATCCGACTCTCCGACTTCGGTTTTGGATTGTTAGAAAGTAGCAGTACCCCCGCTTATCCACTCGGCACCACTCCGCATTATCTCTATCTGAAACAGGCCTTCCGCTTCCCCAACGATGGACGAATGCTCGCTCCTGGTGCGAGTGTGTTGGTGGTGAATAGTGCTATCAATCACCGTAACAACAAAGCTCCTCAAGAATACGACCTTTCTGCCGCTGACTACGAAGTCAAAGATACACAAGGACGCACGGTGAACAATCCAGCCACACCACCAGTGGAACTCATCTTCACGAGTTGGCCGCAAATCTCCTCCATGAACTTGGTGCAAGGCGGTCCCACCAGCATTGTGATTTTCCGCACCAACGATATCGCTACTTGGACAAAAGTCTATGCCAATGGCAAAAGCAGTGGACAAGAATTTCTAAGAATCCCCATGACAGAAGTACTTGATGGACTGGACATCATCAAATTCTCACCGACCAATGGTGTAGATTTGTCGAGCAAAAGGCTTTATCCCTCCATTGATGCCGGATACACCCACATTTCTTCCGCATCAGGATGGAATGGTGAGGTGACTTATCGCCGTGCTATTCCTGCCTCAGCAAACCAAATCCGCATAAAACTCCAAGATACCAACAACAGTGCAAGTGATTGTGCTACCGCTTCTTCACTTGAACCAGGCAGATTTATTCAATAATCCATTCAATAATCTCCCATGCTTCTTTCCCTTCTATTCAGTCTTTCTTTGGCAAATCCCAGTTATGCGCAGCACGATAGTACCACAACTCAATCCTCGGCAGTAGTGGTGGAGCAACCAACGCAACTTTCGTCAGCGCAGCGTCAGCTGTGGCAAGGGCTCTCGTTGTGGCAGCATACCCGAAACGCAGCAGGACTCTCGCTCGACCCACTGCCCCAAGTGATACGCGGAGAGAGCGGATTTTCTTTTGGAAAAACCAACAGTGATTTACGCACGAGTCAGCAGGGAAGTAGTCAGCACCTCGGAGCTTTTTATGCTGAACAGCAACTTCCTGTCACTTCTTGGCTCGTAGCACAAGGCCGTTTCGTCTATGGGATGTCGCGCTATGCCGAAAGAAATTGGGGCGATCGCAGCAATGGCACAGAATTGTCGTTGCTTTCATCCGACTTTTCCAACCGTTTTTCCTCACCACTTAATAGTGATTTCTCCACTTCTTCCACTATATTCGGTATCAACACCTCGTCCTTCTCACTTTCTCCCCTCAATGCTGGTAGCGAACAATTAGGACGTTACGATGCTCAAACCGTAGACGCGGAATTTCGATTAGCCACTAGCACACCGCGCCTGTGGAATTTTGGATTGGGGGTGAAATATGCCGTCAATGATTTAGCCCGTCTCAAAGATCCTCGCTCACGTGCCCGAAGTTTGCACTATCGCTTGGCACCTGCGGTGGTTTATACTCCGCGATGGGGACAAATCGGAGCCACACTTTGGTATGAACGTCGTAAAGAGAAGATAGACAATGTGACCAGTGTGCAGCAAGATGCCCAATGGAACTACTACACCCTCCAAGGCTTGGAGCATCTCTCGGGGGGAGCAGGTTCTTATCAGGGGTTTATGCGCCAATGGGTGGAACATGCTGGTGGAGGAGAAATCAATATTGGTCGCGAGTTTCAAAAAGCCGCCATCCTATTTTCTTTGCGATTCCAACGCTCTCACGAAGAAGCCGTTGGTAACTACCGCTACACCCCCTCGGAGTTTGAGGGACAAAATCTTCAAATCTCCGAATTTTGGAAATTACGCTTGGGGAATTGGTGGCTTGTCGACCAAAATGAAGTGCTCTGGCAACGCGGATACACCAACGAACACACCCAGTCGCTCACTCTCACCACAGATCCGCAGACCAAAATAGTGTCGCGCCATTACGAAACTCTCCTTTCTTTGCAAAAGCGATTTCAAAACAGTCGTTTTGCCGCATTTACTCATTTTCGTGCCCTTCACACC
>CAJPLH010000037.1 GCA_905371275.1 Prevotellaceae bacterium | reverse complement strand
CTAACGTCTAATCTCTATTTATGCTTCTTTCATTACATATTTCAAACTACGCCCTTATCGATCAACTTGATCTCACGTTAGAACAAGGGATGAGTGTGATTACGGGAGAAACGGGTGCTGGTAAGAGTATCATCCTCGGTGCTCTCGGACTCTTGCAGGGCAACCGCGCTGATGCAAAAGCCATCAAAACGGGGGCTAAAAAATGTGTGGTTGAAGGAACGTTCGACATCACCGGACTTACACTGGAAGATGTGTTGCAAACGGCTGACATTGACCTCGAAGACAACACCATCATTGTGCGCAGAGAAGTGACGGCCACCGGAAAAAGTCGTACTTTCATCAACGATACTCCCACTACCCTCGGTGTGCTACGAGAAGTGAGCGGAAAACTCATTGACATTCACTCTCAACACCAAAATCTTCTCTTGAGCAACGAGGATTTTCTCCTCGATACGCTCGACTCGGTGGCAGGAAACCAAACACTCTGCGCTACTTATCACGCGGCATTTCAAAATTGGCACCAAGCGGAGGCTACACTTCGACAACTCCAACAGACTGCTCATCAACAGGAGAGTGACAAAGAGTTTTGGGAATTTCAATTGTCGCAAATTGACGAAGCACAACTGCAAGAAGAGGAACAAGCCCAACTCGAAGAGGAGAGCAAAACCCTCGAGCATGCAGAAGACATCAAGAGTGCGTGCTATCAAGCCGTGGGATTTCTCCGCAACGATGAACACGATGTGGTGCAATTACTCCGAAGCGCGAAATCTGCGCTCGAAGGTGCTGCGCGATATATGGGTGGTCTTGACGAACTCACCGAACGATTGTCAAGTGCGCGCATAGAACTCGATGATGTGCTCAGCGAGATTGAATCGAAAGCTGATGAAGTAGACTTCGATCCAGAACGTTTGCAATGGGTAAACGACAGACTTTCCGTGATTTATTCGCTTGAAAAGAAACACCAGGTCAGCGAAATTAGTGAACTCCTCGCTATTGCTGAAGATTTGCGCCAACGTCTCTCGGCTATCGACAATGCTGACGAACGAATTGCTGCGGCAGAAGCTGAGGTGAAACGCACTTTTGCCGTTGTGCTTGATTTGGGCGCACAACTCACTGCAGCGCGCCAACAAGCAGCAGGCGAAATGGTTGAAAATCTCACCAAAGGTTTGCAGGAACTGGGGATGCCGTCAGTGCAAATACATTTCGAATTTACTGCGCGCACGCGTCCGGATAGTTCTGGTTGCGATGCAGTGCGTTTCCTCTTCACAGCCAACAAACAGATGCCGCTGCAAGATGTGGCGCAAACGGCTTCCGGTGGTGAAATTGCTCGTGTGATGCTCACCCTTAAAGCTTTGATTGCGCAGAAACGGAATCTCCCTACAATCATTTTTGACGAAATCGACACAGGTGTGAGCGGTACGATGGCGGAACGTATGGGACGTGTGATGCAACGTATGGGACAGTCGGCACAAGTGCTCTGCATCACGCACTTACCTCAAATAGCGGCACTCGGAAAGGTGCATTTTTGGGTGCACAAACAAGAGAACGACACTGGCACAACGTCTAATATTCGCGCACTCTCTGCCGATGAACGTGTACAGGAAATTGCCAATATGCTCTCGGGAGCGGCCATCACCGAAGCGGCTTTGACGAATGCTCGACAACTCCTCGACGAAGGGGCGCAATGATTTTCCCCCAACTCTTTATTGAAGGAGGATGAGGAACAAACAAATAATTGAAACAGACATTATCCCCCCCAAAAAAGGGGATGTGAACGTAATCGTTTTGCGTTAAATAAGATTCTTCACCAATGAAATACTTTCTCCCTTTTGCACTGGCTCTCCTTCCCCATTTGAGCCACGCACAACAGCCCAACGATGCACAACAAGCTGTGGTGCGTGTGGTGACTTTCAATGAAAAAGGCGACACTCTCCACACGACTTACGGATATTTCGCATCTCCCACCGCAGAGGTGGTTGCTCCTTACGCTGCGTTTCGTGGAGCCACACGTGCCGTAGTGACTGACGTCAAAGGTCGCCAAGCGGATGTATTGCGCATCGTTGCAGCTAGTGACAACTACGATATGGTGCGCGTGACAACGGCTATGCCTACTAAGAAATTGCCTTTTCTTATGCGAAGCAATATCGTTGGAACTGTGGGTACAACATGGCAACAGACTTTTTTCTCCAACGAGAAGCAAGCTCAACTCCTCAACACAACGATTCTTGCGGTAGATGCGAACAACACGCTTCCTTACTACACGCTCAATGCTCCCAATGAAGTGCAATATGTGGGTTGTCCCATCGTGGATAACGGACAGGTTGTGGCGATTGCTCAACGCAACATTTTGGAGAAAGCGCAAGGCATCTGCGCCATTAGTGCAGCGGTTGCCGATTCGTTCAAAGTGAATGCAGCTTCTGCACTAAACAGCGATTTCAATGCGATAAGAATGCCGAAGCAATTGCCCACTAGTGAGAACGATGCTTATTCTTATTTCTTTATGATGCTGCGCACACAGCGCGATAGTCTGCAAGTGCAACCGCTCATCAAGGATTTCACCGCAACTTATCCTAAAAACGGTGCGGCGATGCTCGACATCGCTAGTTACTATGCACGTCAGCGCAAATATGCGGAAGCGGATGCGTGGTTGCAACGCAGATTGACCTTGGGGGGTGAAGGTCTTGATGTGGTTTATGACACGCAGTCGCAACTCATCTACGAGAAGGCACTGGCTGACTCTGCCAACTATCCTTCGTGGAACTTTGACGCTGCGCTCAAAGCTTCTGAAAAATCTTATGCAGTTCAGCCAAAACCTGCTGCAATGCTTCAACAAGGGGTCATTCTTTATAGTATGAAGCGCGATGCTGAAGCTCTGGAGAAGTTTAAAACATATAATGCTACTGCTGCCGCTTCTCCGCAATCTCACTATTTTGCAGCACAAGTGTTGATTCGTATGCAGGCGCAGGACAGTGTTATTGTTGCAGAACTCGACAGTGCGCTGGCTCGTGCAGAAAAACCTTATAAAGGTGGTGACGTTGCTGCGGTGTTGGAGTTGCGGGCCTACTATTACGACAAACTCGGCAATGCTCGTGCGGCTGTTTTAGACTACAATGACTATGAACAAATCGTAGGAAGTCAGCGTCTTTCTGCGCAGTTCTTTGCCATTCGAGCGGCTCTTGCAGAAAAAGCGCGCATCTATCAAGTGGCTCTTGATGACTATAGCACGGCTATTTCTCGTGCTTCCTCCCGAGAAGAACGCGAAGATTATCGCATCAACCGCGCTTTGCTCTGCTTGCGTGTTCAACTTTGGGAAGACGCCATCAGCACTGCGCAACAGGTGATTGCGGAGAATCCTCAAGTTGCTGACGCTTATAAAATTATTGGTGTGGCTTATGGTGAACAAAAGAATCGCGCTCGTGCGCTAGAATATCTCACCAAAGCGCAACAAATGGGTGATCAAAATGCGACTACTCTCCTCCAAAAGTACAGCACACTCCCTGCATCTCGCTCTGCTAATGCCGCTGCGCGCAATGCTTCGCCATCAAAACGCGGAAATGCTGCGCAGCGCAAGCGATAGTAGACAACGTATTAAGCTGAACCCTTTGACTGCTTTTCCAAACTATGAGAGAGAAGCAACAAAAAACTCCGAGAAAATCTTAGTTTTCTCGGAGTTTTTTTGGAAAATGTCGGAGAGTTTTGGCAATATCTCAGACGTTTTATGAGGAAAGTCGGAGATTGCCAATGTTAGGCGTGCACATAAGTGCCGATGTCTTCGCCTTCCATCACCCGGCGGAGATTGCCCACAATATCCATATTAAAGACATAGATGGGAAGACCATTTTCTTTGCACATGGCAGTGGCGGTAACATCCATCACTTTCAAACCACGCTGAAGCACTTCGTCATAAGAGATTTCAGAGAACTTCGTTGCCGTTGGGTCTTTCTCAGGGTCGGCAGTGTAAACACCATCCACACGAGTGCCTTTGAGCATCACATCAGCTTCGATTTCAATGCCGCGTAGTGACGAACCCGTGTCGGTGGTGAAATAAGGATTACCTGTTCCCGCGCTCATAATCACCACTTCACCGCGTTCCATTGCTTCGATAGCTTTCCATTTAGAATAGAATTCACCAATAGGTTCCATGCGAATAGCGGTGAGCACACGGTTTTTCACACCAATAGCGTCAAGTGCAGAAGAAAGCGCAAGACTGTTAATCACCGTGGCGCACATACCCATTTGGTCGCCTTTCACACGGTCAAAGCCTTTGCCCGCACCACTCAAACCGCGGAAGATGTTTCCCCCTCCGATGACGATGCCTATTTGTACACCCATCTGGTGGATTTCTTGGATTTGTGCAGCATATTCGTTGAGACGCTGCGTGTCTATGCCGTGACCTTGTTGCCCCATCAGGCTTTCGCCACTGAGTTTAAGCAGGATGCGATTGAATTTCATATTATCGTATTGATGATTGTTGTAGAATGATTGTCGTAAAGTAGAATATCCTAGAAGTGACTACCCTGGAATGTACTATCCTGGAATGAGAAATTACATTTTGAAAAAGAGCGTTTCGTCCAATTTCCAACGAATGAAAGTTTGCAGCACAACTCCATAAGCTACACGAGCTATTTCAGCACAAAATTACGCAATGTAGCGGAGGTTAGCAAGATTTAGCCGAACTTTCTGCGCAATACCCCAGGCAATTGCAATGCCATCACTCCACCACGCAGTGCGAGATAGGCTGTGAAAGCTATCCACAACGCGTGATTTCCCAAAGTTGGTGCCAAGAGTTGATAGAGCAAGAAGAAAAGTGCGGATGCAAAAGCCACTCCGATGAGCATACTCCGTGTGGCAGTGGTGCCGATGTATAGACCATCGAAGAGAAAGGCGGTGACACTCACCACCGGCAAGGCTATGACATAAGGTAAATAGGTGCGTGCCACTGCAATAATTTGCACATCTTGTCCTAATTGCTGCACAATAACATCGCCTGCCACTCCAAAAAACAAGGAAAACAACAAAGCAATGATGCCTCCCCACAAGAAAAGCGCACGCACTAAACGACGAAATGCTTGTCCATCTCCTTGTCCTGTGATGCGTCCTCCCACAGCTTCACCAGCATAGGCGAAACCATCGAGAAAATAGCTCGTGAGGAGGAAGAGTTGCAGGAGAATGGCATTCCCTGCCACCACATAGTTTCCACTTCGATTGCCGAAAGCGGTGAAAGAAAACATCACTGCCACCAAACACAGCGTGCGGAGGAAGATGAAAACATTGACGGTGAAGAAGCGTTTCCAAGCGATGAGATTGCGAAACACGCGATGTCCCTGCGAAAACAAACCAATGCCGTGCTGCCGAGCCACACGAATGGCAAAACCCAAGGCTAGAATTGCTCCCACCCACTGAGCCGTGAGTGCACCAATGGCTACACCCTCAATTTTCATGTGAAGCGCATAAACGAGAAAGACGGAGATACCAATGTTAAGTAGATTTTGCGTCACTGCAACCACCATCGGATAGAAAGCATTTTGCATACCGAGCAACCAACCATTGAGCGCAAACAAACTGAGCATGGCAGGGGCACCCCAAATGAGCCAGTGAAAATAGTTCATCACCAGCACACGTTGCGCTCCTTCTACCGACATCAACCAAAGTCCTAGTTCGATGATGGGCTGTTGCAACAAGAGGATGCCAAGACTCAAGGAAAGTGCTATCACCAACGACCGACCTAGCACCACGCCACTCTCCGCAAATTGCTCTGCACCATAGGTTTGTGCAGCTACTCCACCAGTGCCCATGCGCAGAAAATTGAACAAGGAGTAGGTGGTAGAAAACAAAGTGCTTCCCACACTGATGGCGGCTAGAAATTGTGCGCCAAGATGAGCTGCAATGTAGGTGCCAACGATGCCCAACAACGGTACTGTGATGTTGGTGAAGATAGAGGGCAAAGCGATATGTAGAATTTTTCGGTGCATAGTTTGTTCAGTCGTCTGTGTTAAGTCTATTATGGAGATTGTTTGATCCAGGAATTCCTTAGCTTTTGGGGTATTCATTCCAACTGGTTACGAAGTGGCGAGTTGAAATTGTACAGCTTTGAAATCAAAGGTGCGCAATGCTCCAGCACTGTCGCGAAGGGTTAATAATCCCGTGGGAGCTACTTGTTCTATCGTAGCAGAAAACACTTCGCCTGTCGCTGAGTCGAGATAAAGGTGTTGTCCTTCACGACGGAAAAGTCGCTGTTGGTAGAGGTTTCTCAGCCGTGTTTTTTCTCCACGAATCCACCACATATAGAGCGTTTCAAAGTGGTGCACAAATCTCTCCAACACTTCTTCTGTGTCGATGCGATGTCCCAAAAGTTGTTGCAAAGAAATGGGATTGGGTGCATCGCTCACAAATTGCGATTGATTGACATTGATGCCAATCCCTACCATCGTACTCTCCACCATTGCGCCTTTGAGTTGATGATTGAGGAGCATTCCGCAAATCTTTTTCTCCCCCACATACACATCATTCGGCCATTTCACACTGACATTCTCCACATATTCATCAAGGGTTTGAGCAACGGCTAGACAGGCGATTTCTGACAGATAGAATTGTTCGGTGGCGCGCACATCCTTAGGTCGAAACACGAAGGTGAACATCAGATTTTCTCCGCAATCACTTTCCCACGATGTCCCCACTTGTCCGTGTCCGCGTGTTTGAAAATCAGTCGTCACAAGCCACACTTCCTCGGCAGGTGCAGCATCTATGCTGAGCATCTCCATCGTGGTGGGCACGGTGGTGAAATGTTTTCGCAACCAATGCGGAGGTAGTTGTGCTTTGTTCGGTGCACTACAACCTTCGCAAGTGTCTTCTTCGCAAGATTCTACGAAAAAGCGCGAGGGTCTGACGGAATCATTGCGAAAATTCACACCTTCTTCGCGAGAGTTCGCTGTTTTTCCTTGCACATTCGCAGTATTACTCATAAAGTGTTGCGTTTCGCTATTAGAAAAAAAGTTCATCAGCAGGATTTTTCGGGTGGAAGCGTTGAGGGAGTTCCAGAGGAAAGGCATTTTTGTAATGCACTATTTCAAAAGGAGGTGCGCTGCCTACCAAGGCTATGATGTCGAAACGGAAGGGAACGTCGCCCACTTGTTGTTGTCGCATATAAGCTCTGGCAGCAAGAGAAAGGTGTTCGCGCTTGTGTCGATCTACAGCTGCTGCAGGGTCGCTCCACTCATCGCTAGTGCGCGTTTTGACTTCCACAAAAACCAATTCTCCCCAATCGTCTGCAATGATGTCTATTTCAAAGGGGTGGCACGTCCAGTTGCGCGCCAAGATGTGATAATCTTGACGAACCAGAAAGGAACAAGCGAAGTCCTCACCGATATGACCAAGTGTGTTGTGAGAAGACATAAAATTAGAGGGTAGAGATTAGAGGTTAGACATTAGACGTTAGACGTTAGAGATTCTAGTGTTTCTAGAGCCACTAGAACTTCTAGAGCTTCTAGCTCAGCTAGTCTCTTTATCTTTTACTTTTGAAAAATTGCCGCATCAGTTCGCCACACTCCTCAGCCAAAACACCCGCAGTGACTTGGGTGCGAGGGTGCAAAGCCTCAGGAGCGTAAACAGAATAACCCCGCTTCGGGTCGGCAGCACCATAAACAATGCGTCCCACCTGCGCCCACGCCAAAGCCCCGGCGCACATCACACAAGGTTCAACTGTGACATAGAGTGTACAATCACTCAAATACTTCCCTCCGAGAGCATTGGCAGCAGCAGTCACTGCTTGCATCTCTGCGTGAGCCGTCACATCGTTGAGCGTTTCGGTGAGATTATGACCGCGCGCAATGATGCGATCTTGACACACCACCACCACTCCCACGGGCACCTCGTCACGGTCGGCCGCCATTTGCGCTTGTTCCAAAGCGCGAAGCATATACTGTTCGTCTGTTGTCATTCTTCTGGGTTGAAATCATAAGGCAGGAAAGCCCCACTATTATTATAAAGAGTAAGAAAAAAGGGGGAAGAGCAAGAAACAAAGGCGTTCATTCCTCCCATCTTCTAGCCTTTTTTCATACTCAATGCGATTCTGCCACGCGCCTTGTTCACTTCCACCACACGCACCTCCACTTGTTGCTGCACTTGCACCACTTCTGCGGGGTCTTTGACAAAGCAATCCGCCAGTTGCGACACGTGCACCAGGCCTTTCGTCTTGATACCTAAGTCCACAAACGCGCCAAAGTTGGTCACATTGGTCACTACTCCTGGCAGCACCATACCAATTTCCAAATCATCGATGCTGTGCACACGCTCTTCAAATTGAAACACCTGCGCTGTGCCACGAGGGTCACGTCCTGGTTTGTCGAGTTCAGCCCAAATGTCGTGGAGTGTGGGAAGCCCCACTTCGGCCGTGCAATAACGATTGAGGTCTATTTTCTGTCGAATCTCAGGTTGCGCAATGAGCGACTTCAAATCGGTTCCTGCATCACTGGCCATCTTTTCCACCAGCGCATAGCGTTCGGGGTGCACAGCCGTGTTGTCGAGAGGATGCTTCGCGTGGGGAATGCGCAAGAAACCAGCACATTGTTCATAGGCTTTCGCCCCCAGTCTTGGCACCTTCAGGAGTTCTTTGCGCGAAGTGAAAGCTCCGTGTTCGGCACGATAATTGACAATGTTTTGCGCCAAAGCCGCTCCGAGTCCACTGACATAGGTGAGCAAATGCGCGGAAGCCGTGTTGAGATTCACCCCAACAGCATTCACGCAGTGCTCCACCGTATGGTCTAACGCGCGTTTCAACGCAGTGGCATCCACATCGTGTTGATATTGTCCCACACCAATTGATTTTGGATCGATTTTCACCAATTCCGCCAATGGATCTGCCAAACGACGTGCGATGGAAACGGCTCCACGCACCGTGACATCGTGGTCAGGAAATTCAGCGCGCGCCACCGCCGAGGCGGAATAGACGGAAGCACCGTCTTCGCTGACCAAGAATATGGGAATTTCGTCCCAATTCACCTCAGCGTTTGATAGAGATTTCAAACTACGCACCAATTCTTCTGTCTCGCGCCCTGCCGTTCCGTTACCAATCGCCACGGCTTCTACGCGATATTGCTTCGCCAACTTCTGCAAAGTGGTTACAGCAGCTGCACGGTCGTTTTTGGGTTCGTGCGGATAAATCGTGGTGTTGTTCAAGAGATTGCCTTGTTCATCAAGACAAACCACCTTGCAACCTGTGCGAAAACCAGGGTCAATCCCCATTATCCTGCGCGAACCCAAAGGAGCGGCCAACAGAAGTTGCTGAAGATTTTGCGCAAACACGCGGATGGCTTCTTCGTCTGCCTGCTGTTTGCTCTGCGCTGCAAATTCCGTTTCGATACTGGGGCGCAACAATCTTTTATAAGCATCGGCTGCTGCCGTGGCTATTTGCGCAGCCGCAGGGGTGTTGGGGCGCACAAAAGGACGCGCAATGCGGTCGGCCGCTTGCGTGTCATCAGCTGGTGCAATCGACACACGCAACACGCCTTCGGACTCTCCGCGACGCATCGCCAACAAACGGTGAGAAGTGCAACGACGCAGAGGTTCGCTCCAATCGAAATAATCGCGATATTTAGCGGCTTCTTCCTCTTTTCCTTTCACGAGTTTGGAGGAAATCATAGCTTCTCTGCCAAAAACATTGCGGAGTGTCTGTCTGCTCCGTTCGTCTTCGCTGATTTGTTCTGCAATGATGTCGCGCGCACCTTGCAACGCTGCATCTACATCGGGCACATCATCGGTGAGAAAACGCTCGGCTGTCAGTTCTGGATCATCTTGTGGTCGGAGCAACAGTTTCTGCGCAAGGGGTTCGAGTCCGCGTTCGCGCGCCACTTGAGCTTTGGTTCTTCGTTTCGGTTTGAAAGGCAGATAGAGGTCTTCCACCTCAGTGGCATCCCACGATTGTGTGATGCGCTGTCGTAACTCGTCCGTGAGTTTCCCTTGCGCTTCAATGGTTTCGAGCACAAAGTTCTTGCGGTGCTCGAGCTCTTGCACCTTGCGATATTCATCTGCCACAGCAGCCACCTGCACTTCATCGAGTGCACCAGTGGCTTCCTTGCGATAGCGAGAAATGAAGGGTATAGTTGCCCCCTCGTCCAGAAGTTTGATGGTGGCTTCTACTTGTTTGTCGCGCATATTAAGACGTTGCGCTATGAGATGTTGTATAGTCATTGAATATAGACGCTAGAGGGTCACAGATCCCTTCTCGCTCGCCACGACAAACGTGGCTCGAAATAGGATATTAGGTTCTCATTGAATAAAATCAATAATCAAGACACGAGGTTGAGTTCAAGCCTAGACTCTTACAGTGAGAGGAGCTGTAATGATACTTCTCACCACGAGTGTTTCTTGTTCACTTTCTGATGGACGCACTCGGCGAATTTCAAAACCCCATTGCTCCTCACCCAGTTCTTCGGCATAGACTCGGAGTTCATCACCTGCATAAGCTTCCAATCCGTAAGACATTTCCACACGCTTCAATTCGTGCCTTTCGTGCCATTCTTTAGAGAAGGTGTCGAGAATCAAACTCAAATATCTAATAGAATTAACGTGTCCGTTGATGTCCAGATCACTAAAAGCCGCGTGGTGCACCAAACAAGGAGTTGCACTCTTCACGCGCACACGACCTGTACCGGCAATAGGCACATCTTCGGGATGAAGAGCTTCAGAGAATCCACCATCAGGAAGTTGTTCCAAATTGATGGGTTGTCGCGAATCATAATCTATCAAAGCCCACGTGCTGTGACCATAGCCCACGGTTTCGCCGTCCTCATCTTGCAATGTATAAAGACGGTCAGTGAATTGTCGAAAAATCTTATTAACCCACGTTGAGAGTGTATAGCTTTCGCCAGTACGTGGTCTGCGATGGAGTTCTATGATCAACCGCGATAGCACCCAACCTCTGTGGTGTTGTTGCATATAACTATACCCAAATCCGTGAGATTCAGCGTGGAGCGAGGAAACACGAAGCAGAAGATTGCCCAATGTGCTCCAAGCGAGTTTACCAGTGAAATCTTCTTGGAAGGGTTCTACAACATAAGGATAGTATAATCTGGGAGAAAGTGTAGACATTTAGACATTTGGGTCGTAGACCCTTTTATGTTCGCCACGACAAACGTGGCTCAGGTTAGACAGTCTAGAAAAAACTAGATATTCTAGAAAAAAGGACAAGAATATCTCGTGTTTTGAGGAGAAAGAACTTTTTGCGCTAAAGAATAATGCGTAAATTTGCAGAACACACCCGCACCTATGGAGCAAGTGGAGGGCACGAAAGTGCAGAACGAATCCCCCTGCATCCCTTCACGCATCTCCTCAAAGGTGCCTTCTCACACCCATTTCTTATGTCGATTCCTTATCAAAAAAAATACGACCGCGCAGTAATTCAAGAACTTGTGGAATGGTTTCGTGCACGTTTCGATCACTTACCCCAACGCATTCAGTTGCGACCGGGCGTAGTCATTCCCGATGTCAAAGTGATGGTGCGCAATTATCTCGACATCGTGCAAATGCACCACGAAAATCCCACTTATGGTGCGCAAGTTCACCACCTTTTTGAAGTGAGAGATTGTTTGCTCGCTGAAGGTTTTGAGTAATGAAGATTTTGAGTAATACAAGGTTTTGAGTTAAGCCTCATCACTCAGTAGATGAAGGTTGTGCAGCACCCTATTCGCCTAAATCAAGATATCCATTCATCACCACATAGATGATGATGTCCGACAAAGAGTGAGCCCCCAGTTTAGTCATAATGTTTTTGCGGTGCGTAATAACCGTTGTCATACTAATGTTAAGTTGATCGGCCACTTCTTTGTTGATAAAACCTTTCGCCAAGAGCGTTGCCACTTCAATTTCTCTCAAAGTCAGCGGCTGGCGTTCTCCGTCTTCGTTACCATTCCACAACGCTTCGAGTTCAGCTTTTGAGGCACGCGGACGATGTTGTCCCTTGCCGTGTCCGTGATTGTGGAGTTGCAACAAATCCGTCACCACCTCTTCTTCAGAGCGGCACACGTTGAGCATCAACAGTCCAGGCACTGGCGGCATATTTTCGCCATTCGTCAAGACAATCGTCTGAAACGGTTGCTGACGATAGAAAAGAGAATGTTCAAAATAAATGCGCGCTGACACAAAAAAATGCGCATATTGTTCGGGTTCATTGTCTAAGAGCGACTCGTGACTCTCAAAAGTCTCCACCGTGGCTATGGGAATGAGTCGTTGCAAAAGCCCTTGCAATCCTCGACAAGCCAACACGTTGTTGTCAATTACTGCCATACGCAGCGATTTCTTGGGCATCTCTCCATTTAATATGTCTGGATGTCCACCAGCGTGAGGATGTCCACCTATGTGTGGGTGTCCACCAGCGTGGGGATGTCCACTCTCTGAATGTGGAGTGGAATGCGCAATATGAGGATGGGAAACTTCGTTGGGATGAGTCATTTCTTGCAAAATTGTAAGACAACAAACTGTCTTGGTCTAGAGGTTATCTGCAAAAATAATCAATACCTAGCAAAAAAGCCGTACTTTTGTAGGAAAATTACTGCATACCTTCCATCTCAAACGCTTTTTACAGCGTTTTTTGGGCATTAAATCATAGATTATGGCAAATGTAGAGCGCGATTTAGCGCACAAAATAATAGAGCACACACACACCAATCTCTTTCTCACGGGGCGCGCCGGTACGGGAAAAACCACCTTTTTGCGCCAACTTCGTGAGCAAAGCCACAAACGAATGGTGGTACTTGCACCCACTGGCATTGCTGCCATCAATGCCGGAGGAGTCACCATACACTCTTTCCTTCAGTTGCCCTTTGGCATGTACATCCCAGGCAGCCAATTCGCCAAGGAACAATTCCGTTTTTCTAATCGAAAACGCAAATTGATTCGTTCGCTCGATCTCATTGTCATTGACGAAATCTCTATGGTGCGTGCCGACCTTTTGGACTGTATGGACGCTGCTCTCCGCCGCATCCGCATCGACGCTCGTCCTTTTGGTGGCGTGCAACTCTTGATGATTGGCGATCTACAACAATTGCCCCCTGTGGTGCGCGATGAAGACCGTGAAACATTGCACAAGTACTACGAATCGGAATTCTTTTTCTCGAGTCAGGCACTGAAGCGCACCCCATTTATCACCATCGAGTTGCAAAAAGTCTACCGACAAACCGATCAAGACTTCTTAGAACTCCTCAATGCCGTGCGCGACAATCGTGCCGACGACAACACGCTGCAACGCCTCAACACCCGCTATCGTCCCGACTTCAAAGCGTCTGGCTCCACCTATGTGCGACTCGTCACCCACAATCATCAGGCCGACCACATCAATGCCCACGAGATGAAGCAACTCACCACCAGCGAACACCAATTTCGCGCCGTGGTTGAGGGCACCTATCCCGAAAGATCCTACCCCGCAGCCGAACTGCTCAACCACACACACAAAGCGCAAGAGAAATAAAACAAAAACGACAAAACGACCAAGAAAAGAAAATACAACGA
>CAJPLH010000036.1 GCA_905371275.1 Prevotellaceae bacterium | reverse complement strand
TTTATTCCTCAAGAAGGTCTGGACGCAAACGCTGAGTTCGTTCTAGAGCTTGCGTCATTTCCCATTCTCTGATGCGAGCATCGTGTCCCGATAATAGAATTTCGGGAACTTTCCATCCTTTGTAGTCAGCTGGACGTGTATAGAGTGGGGGAGCAAGTAGGTTGTCTTGAAAAGAATCGCTGAGTGCACTCTGAACGTCACCAATGACTCCGGGGATAAGTCGCACAATAGCATCGGCCATCGCTGCAGCTGCCAATTCACCTCCCGTAAGTACAAAGTCACCAAGCGATATTTCGCGAGTAATCAAGTTTTCACGCACACGGAAGTCAATACCTTTATAGTGTCCGCAGAGAATGATGATGTTTCCCTTGAGAGATAATTCGTTGGCCATAGGTTGGTCAAATTGTTCTCCATCGGGCGTGGTGAAGATAATCTCATCGTAATCTCTTTCGGCTTTGAGGGCTGCAATACAATCATCAATGGGTTGGCATTGCATCACCATTCCGGCAGAACCACCATAGGGATAGTCATCCACGCGCTTATGTTTGTCAGTACTATAATCGCGAAGGTTGTGCACGTAGATTTCGGCTAAACCTTTCTTTTGAGCACGAGCCAAAATAGAATGATTGAAGAAACCTTCCAACATTTCGGGAATTACAGATATGATGTCAATGCGCATAAGATGAATGGCGTGAATGAGTCGTTGAATTATAGTAGAAAAGTGGAGGAGAAAAAGCTTTCTCCTGAAAAATCGATTGCAAAGTTAGTGATAATTCTGCGAAAAACCGTATTTTTGCTGTCTCAAAATCATCAGATTGCTCCCAATGAATGCTCGAATTTATGAACTTCGTGCGATGCTCCATCGCTATAATTATCAGTATTACGTAGAGAATGCTCCGTCTGTTACAGACCAGGAGTTTGATGCTCTTATGGCCGAACTTATCGAGCTTGAGCGACAATGTCCTGAATGCTATGACGCTAATAGTCCTAGCCAAAGAGTAGGGAGTGACTTGTCCAATGATTTTGTGCAAATCCCCCATAAACATCCGATGCTGTCGTTAGGCAATACGTATAATGAAGAAGAAGTTGGCGAGTTTTACGACAGAGTGAAACAAGGATTGGGAGAAGACTTTGAAATCTGCGCAGAACTCAAGTTTGATGGTCTTAGTATATCTCTCATTTATGAAGAAGGGAGGTTGGTTCGTGCTTTGACGCGCGGAGATGGTATGCAGGGCGATGATGTTACCGCCAATGTACGCACCATTCGCACCATACCTTTGGTGTTGGAAGAGGGAGGTGATTGGCCTAATCGTTTTGAAATTCGAGGTGAAATTCTGATGCCTTGGGAGAGTTTTGACCGTCTAAATGCAGAGCGTGCAGCGCGAGAAGAGAATCTTTTTGCCAATCCTCGTAATGCAGCAAGTGGAACTCTAAAAAGCAAGGATAGCCGTGTTGTGGCTCAACGACAACTTGACGCATATTTCTATTATCTCATTGTAGACTCTGACGAATATGTGAGCGGTTCGCATTACGAAAATTTGCAAAAAGCCAAATCGTGGGGCTTCAAAGTCAGTGAAGCCATAAGTCTATGCGCCTCTCAACAAGAAGTATTTGACTATCTAGAACATTGGAACGAAGCCCGAAAAACGCTCCCCGTAGCCACCGATGGTGTTGTGCTTAAAGTAAATAGTCTTGCACAACAATCTCGATTAGGATTTACGGCAAAATCTCCGCGTTGGGCAATAGCCTATAAATTTCAAGCAGAGCGCGCTTGCACTTGTTTGAATGAAGTGACTTTTCAAGTTGGTCGCACAGGAGCCATAACACCAGTAGCCAATATGACTCCAGTGCTTTTGGCTGGTACTATGGTGAAGCGTGCTTCGCTGCACAACGAAGACATTATTCGTCAGTTAGATTTGCATATAGGCGATCAAGTTTATGTGGAGAAAGCTGGAGAAATCATACCACAAATTGTGGGCGTTGCCACTGAATTGCGTGGAGAAAGTTTAGGAGAGAAGGTGCAGTTCATCACCGAATGCCCCGAATGTGGCACTTCCTTGGTGAGATATGAAGGAGAAGCCGCACATTATTGTCCGAATGACAGTTGTCCTCCGCAACTCAAAGGCAGAATAGAGCATTTCATTAGCCGTGATGCAATGAACATTATGAGTTTAGGCCCTGAAGTGGTAGACAAGTATTTCGAGAATGGGCTTATTCGCACTCCGGCCGACCTCTTTCGTCTTACCCTCCACGAATGGGACAGGCAATGGTATTTGACTATTGGGGAATTTCAAGCTCCCACACTTTTTGCACCGCTAGAAGAAAAAAAGGCTATGATGCCTGTTAGTCAGAAATCTACGCAGAAAATTCTAGATGGTATTGCAAAAGCAAAAACAGTGACTTTCGATCGTCTTCTCTTCGCCTTAGGCATTCGTTTTGTTGGCAAGGTTGTGGCCAAGACTTTGGCAAAACATTTCAAAACAATGGAAACCCTTCGTGTTGCAACACTTGAAGATATCATTCAAGTGGAAGGCGTCGGAACGGTCATTGCGCAAAGTGTAATTAGTTATTTTGCACAAAGCGATAATCAGCATTTGGTGGACGACTTGGCGCAACTCGGTTTGCAAATGTCGATGCCAGAAGTAGCGCAATTGGGCAATGCTTTGGCCGAACAAAGCATTGTAATTAGTGGAACGTTTACTCGCCATTCGCGCGATGAATATAAAGCCATCATAGAAGCTCACGGCGGAAAGAATGTTTCAAGCATTTCCAAAAAGACGAGCTTTATCTTGGCAGGCGATAGCATCGGCCCTTCAAAGCGTGAAAAAGCCGAAAAAATCGGTGTGCCTTTGGTGGACGAAATGACTTTCCTAAAGATGATTGGAGAGGAAAACTAATCCTGCTAATTGCACAAATGGAAAATTATCGCTATTTTTGCAGAAAACAAGTCGCTGAATTTTAGTAGGCGCATCTTAAATAGCCCATCATCTCTCACTTTCCTCCAAAGTAACCTTATGAGAAATCATCCTTTCCAAGGAACCGGCGTTGCCGTAATTACCCCCTTTACCGAAGATGGTGAAGTGGATTTCTTTGCTCTCCGTGAACTCATCGAACGCTTGATTGGGGAGGGTGATGTAGACTATCTTTGTGCCTTGGGTACAACCGCAGAGACTCCCACGCTAAGCCAAGAAGAACGCGAAAGCATTGTCGAAACATTTGTAGATGTTGTGGCAGGTCGTGTTCCCATTCTTTTGGGCTGTGGTGGCAACAACACTGGAGCTGTGTGCGCCTTTCTTGAAAACGCAGATTTCGATGGTATTGATGGGGTGCTCATTGTAACGCCTTATTACAACAAGCCTTCTCAAGAAGGTTTATATCAACATTATAAGGCTGTTGCGCAATCTTCGCCTGTCCCCGTGGTGTTATATAATGTGCCAGGGCGAACGGGAGTGAATATGACCGCCGAAACGACTTTGCGTTTGGCTCACGATTTTGAAAACATTGTGGCAATCAAAGAGGCTTCGGGAAAAATAGAACAAGTGGAAAGTATCCTGGCAGACAAACCCGATGGTTTCGATGTGATAAGCGGAGATGATTCTCTCACTTTTGAACTTGTGTCGCTGGGAGCAGCTGGCGTTATTTCTGTAGTGGCCAATATGTATCCCGCTGAAGTGGGGGCTATGGTGAATGCTCTGCTTGCCGACGATTTACCTGAGGCACTACACATACATCGTGACTTCCGTGACATCTTCCACCTTGCTTTTGTTGAAGGAAATCCTGCTGGTATAAAATGTATGTTGGCAGTGCGTGACGAAATTCAAGAAGTATTGAGATTGCCCCTTCTTCCCGTTTCCAAAGACACCAAAAATAAAATTGCAGATGCTATTGCTGCTTTCTCTCTATGACTTTATTCTCTAGATTTTCCAATAGTTTATTAAGCATCGCTGTGGCGATGCTTTTTGCCATTCAAGCCAATGCGCAATTCTCCTCTCGTAACTTCGGTAATAATAGAGGAGGAGCGTCGCGTTCGCGTAGTCCTTTTGGCTCTGTTAAAGATAGTGTGGACGAGAAGACTGTGCCTAAAGGAATTTATGTGTGGAATGTTGATGCGCGTTTCGGAGTTGTGCAACCCATAGAACCTGATACGGTGCAACATCTCTTTCAAAATTCCAACCAAACTGTTGGTGTGTTTGGTAACTACAACTTTTTGGGCGGATTAGGTTCTCCTCGTATCAATCGCATCTATAACGGTCGACAAGATTATATGATGGGTTCGCAATTTATCTTTGCGAAGCCTTATGACTTTTTCCTTTTTCCCAACGACAAGTTTGTTTTTACCAATACAAAGTCGCCTATTGCTGATTTGTATTACTACAGCGCAGGCGATAAAACAGACGGTGACGACCATTTTAAGGCACGATTTGCTACCAACATCAATAAACAAGCCGGAATAGGCTTTGATATTGACTATTTATATGCGCGTGGTTATTATCGCAATCAGAGCCATTCTTCATTTGGTGCAACATTGTATGGAAGTTACCGCGGAGATCAATATCAGCTGCACAGTTTCTACACAACGGGCTATATAAAGAATTTGGAGAACGGAGGGATTGAAGATGAAAACTATATCAGCAATCCTGAGAGTTTCCCCACAACCTATCGCCCCATTGATATGCCAATGAGATTGGAAGGTGTGAGAAACACGGTGAGTGTGGACAAACTGTTTCTGACGCATCGTTATTCTGTGGGTTTCTATGAAAAAAGCGATTCCACAGGTCGAGTGCTAAGTAGAACTTTTCAATCGAAGTCAGACACCACAGCCACAAAGCCTTTGCAAACCACGGGAAAAGATGGTAAGGTCATTCCAGACTCTCTTTTGATTACTAGATTTGTACCAGTGGCTTCGTTGGTGCACACGGCTAATGTGGAAACGAATTATCGCAACTTCACTTCGCATCGGAATATCGATAAGTATTTCATCAACACGCCTTACCTTTCAGGTGCTTTGGCAAAAGACAGTACTCATTATATCTCAGTGCAAAACACTATTGCGCTGGAGATGCAAGAAGGATTTCGCAAATGGGTGAAATCGGGTATGCGTGTGTTTGCCAAACACGAGTTGGCGCGTTTCACGTTACCCAATACCAAAGGCACTTATGATGCAACTACTACCAACTATTTCACGGTAGGAGCAGAGTTGCTTCGCGCTAAGTCAAAGCATTTCCGCTACAATGTTTTGGGCGAAATGAGAACAACTGGTGTGGACTGGGGAGAGTTTAATCTGGAAGGTCAAGCAGGATTGCACTTTCAATTGTGGGGAGACACTCTCGCACTCGAAACAGGCGGATTTGTTCGCAATGAGTCGCCTGCTTTTTACTATAAGTCTTTTCACTCTCGCTATGCTTGGTGGGACGAAGACCTCAACAAGATATTCCGCGCTCGTGTGGAAGGAACGTTTTCTTTCCATAAAGCAAAATTGAAAGTGGGCATAGAAAGTATTCAAAACTATGTCTATTTGCAAGAGTCGCAAGAGAATGGCACAAATACAGCTTTGGCAACACGCAAATATGGGATAGAAGTGGCTCAAACCAAGGAGAATATCCAAGTTGTGTCGGCTACATTGTCGCATGCTTTGCATTGGGGTGTCTTAAATTGGGAAAATGAATGGACGTTCCAACAGACTTCTAATCGAGTTCTTCCTTTGCCAACCCTGAATGTGTGGAGCAATCTGTTCTTGCGTTTCCGCATAGCAAAGGTGCTGGACACTGAACTCGGTGCTGACGTGAGATATTTCACCGAATATTATGCTCCTGCATATTCTCCCGCAGTGGGAATGTTTGCTGTGCAAGCACCCTCTCACCGCACACTTGTGGGAAACTATCCATGGGTGAATGCTTATGTGAATTTCAAACTTAAGGGCGTACGTTTTTATTTGGCCTACAATCACGTCAATCAATCTGAAGGAAAGTATTTCCTTGTACCGCACTACCCAACCAACCAACGGATGTTGCAATTTGGCATTTGTTGGACCTTCTTCAACTAACCTCTCAGTCCTAGTCTTTGCTCAACTATGGCTTTTCATAGGGACATTGCGTTTGTTTCATCGCACGGTCGTTTTACGTTGCTATGACAAACAGTTATTTGTCGCTTTGAATTTCATTTTTTCTTTGTCTTTTCTTCGTTATGATTCCATTTGTACATTTACATGTCCATTCCTATTATTCCATTCTCGATGGTCAGGCCTCCATTTCACGCCTAGTTGATAAGGCTATTGCTGACGGCATGCGTGGAATGGCTTTAACAGACCATGGAAGTATGATGGGAGTGAAAGACTTTTACAACTATGTGCAAAAGAAGAAGGGGGGAGCAAGCAAGGATTTCAAGAAGGCTGAAGCGCAATTACAAGAATTGCAAGCAAAGGCAGCTGAGGCTGGTATAGAGGCATCTGCTGTACAATTAGAAGATGGTAAAACGCTGGCTGAAGCCATTGCTGAAACAGAAAAGGCAATGGCGAAGGCAAAGCGTGTTATGGATTTTAAGCCTATCATCGGTTGTGAAATGTATTGCGCGCGTCGAACGAAATTTGACAAAACACTCAAAGAGGATAGAAGCGGTTGGCACTTAGTGGTGTTGGCTAAGAACGAAACGGGGTATCATAACCTTGTAAAGTTGGTGAGTAGGGCGTGGGTTGATGGTTTCTACATGAAGCCACGTACAGATAAGGCTGATTTGGAAGAATTCAAAGAAGGGCTTATCATTTCGTCGGCTTGCCTTGGTGGTGAAATCCCCAAGAAATTATTGGCAGGTGACGAAGAAGGCGCCGAACAGTCCGTGATGTGGTTTAAGGAGCGTTTTGGTGAAGATTATTACCTCGAATTGCAGCGTCACGAAGTCAAAGATCCAGCGCAACGAGCCAACAGAGAAACTTATCCTTTGCAGCAAAAAGCCAATGAAGGTTTGTTGCGCTTGGCTCAGAAATGCGGAGTGAAGTATATTTGTACCAACGATGCCCACTTTGTTGACGAAGATAACTCAGAAGCGCACGACTTATTGATTTGTCTGTCTACGAACCATTTTGTTTCAGATCAGGCGCGTATGCTCTATTCAAAGCAAGAGTGGTTCAAAACACAGGCTGAAATGAATGCAATCTTCCAAGATTTGCCAGAAGCACTTGCCACAACGCTGGAGATTGTAGACAAGGTGGAAGAGTATTCTATTGATCATGGGCCAATTATGCCGAACTTCGAGATTCCCGAAGAGTTTGGCACCGAAGACGGATACCGACAAAAGTATTCGGAAGAAGATCTTTTCAACGAATTTACGCAAGACGAGAACGGAAATGTGGTGATTAGTAGAGAAGAAGGTGAAGCCAAAATTAAGAAATTGGGAGGTTACGATAAACTCTATCGCATCAAACTAGAAGCAGACTATCTAGCAAAGTTAGCCTATGAGGGAGCTTATTGGAGATACGGTAATCCCCTTGACGAAGAAACAGAAGCGCGCATAAAATTTGAATTGCACATCATGAAGACGATGGGTTTCCCTGGCTACTTCCTCATTGTGCAAGACTATATAAAAGTAGCACGTAAAGAATTAGGTGTTCTTGTAGGCCCTGGACGTGGTAGTGCAGCAGGTAGTGCTGTGGCTTATTGCCTTCGCATTACAGACATTGACCCCATTAAATATGACTTGCTGTTTGAGCGTTTCCTGAATCCCGACCGTATCTCGCTTCCCGATATTGACGTAGACTTTGACGATGACGGCCGTGGCCGTGTGTTGCAATGGGTGACAGATAAATATGGTGCTGAAAAAGTGGCGCATATCATTACTTATGGTACGATGGCCACTAAATTGGCTATCAAAGACGTTGCACGCGTGTTGCAATTACCTTTGAGTGAATCAAATCGTCTTTGTAAACTCATCCCTGATAAACTTCCGGCCGGAGAAAATGGAAAAGTTCCGAAGATGAATTTGCCCAATGCCATTGCTGCAATTCCTGAATTGCGCGATGCTGAAGCCTCTGCCGATCCGTTGATGCGCAACACCATTAGGTATGCAAAAATGCTTGAAGGGAATGTGCGCAATACTGGTGTCCATGCTTGTGGCATCATCATTTGTCGTGATGATATCACAGACTGGGTACCTGTTTCCACAGCTACTGACAAAGAAACGGGAGAAAAACTCCGTTGCACACAATATGAAGGTAGCGTGATTGAAGAAACAGGGTTGATTAAGATGGACTTCTTAGGGCTGAAAACGCTTTCTATTTTGCGTGAAGCCTTGGAGAATATCAAGATGTCGCTAGGCATCGAAGTCGATATTGATATGGTATCGATTGAAGACCCTGCCACTTATGATCTTTATTGTGATGGCCGAACAATCGGTACGTTCCAGTTTGAATCGCCAGGTATGCAAAAGTATTTGCGTGAGCTTCATCCGTCGACTTTTGAGGATTTGATTGCGATGAATGCGCTTTATCGTCCTGGCCCAATGGAATACATTCCTCAGTTTATCAAGCGCAAACACGGGATAGAACCGATTACGTATGACTTGCCTTGTATGGAGAAATACCTCAAGGATACGTACGGCATTACAGTCTACCAAGAGCAGGTGATGCTTTTGTCGCGTGAAATTGCAGACTTCACGCGAGGAGAGAGTGACAACTTGCGTAAGGCGATGGGTAAGAAGCTGATCGACAAGTTGAATCATATGTATCCCAAATTTGTATCTGGCGGAGAAAAGCACGGGTATGTTTCTGAAACGCTAGAAAAGATTTGGAAAGACTGGACAGCTTTTGCTTCTTATGCGTTCAATAAGAGCCACGCTACTTGCTATTCTTGGGTAGCTTATCAAACCGCATACCTCAAAGCGAACTTCCCTGCTCAATATATGGCGGCTGTGATGAGCCGTGCTTTGGGCAACATTGCCGATTTGTCCAAGTTCCTAGCCGAAACGAAAGCAATGGGGATTGCGTGTAAAGGTCCTGATGTCAATGAAAGTTTCCGCAAGTTCTCTGTGAGCCATATTGGCGATGTGCGTTTTGGACTAGCTGGTATCAAGGGACTAGGTGATAATGCCGTGCAGAGCATCATTGATGAACGTGAAAAGAATGGTAAATTCAAAGACTTATATGATTTCTTTGAAAGAGTAAACCTCAATGCTTGCAATAGAAAGAATGTGGAATGTCTTGTCTTGTCCGGAGCTTTTGATAGCTTTGAAGGATTTACTCGAGAGCAGTTCTTTGCAAAGAATGAGTCAGGCTACACGTTTGTAGAAACCTTGATTTCTTACGGACAACGTTTCCAACAAGAACAAGAGGAAAGTCACAACAGTTTGTTCGGAGGAAGTGATGCTGTAGAAATCAGCAAACCCAAATCGCCTATCGTCTATGACAAATGGAGTGATTTGGAACGATTGAACAAAGAGGGAGAACTCTTGGGCTTATATATCAGTGGCCATCCCTTGGATGAATACTCCATTGTCATTAAAAATCTCTGTACACTCTCAATGAGTGAGGTTGAAGACCTCAATCCGTTTTTGAATCAAGAGGTGACAATGGGCGGAATGGTGACGCAGTCGAACGAATATATCTCAAAGCGTGGTAGTGCATACGGTAAAGTGCGCATAGAAGACTTTAGTGGTTCTGGAGAAATAGCAATCTTTGGCGACACCTGGGCGCAGTTCAAGGGATATTTCTCTGTAGGAAATTCCGTCTTCATCTCAGCGCGCGTTGCTCCTCGTCGTTGGGGAGATGGGGAACCCGATTTGCAAATACTGAAAGTAGACTGGCTTGCCGATGTCAAAGACCGAAAGGTGCAGAGCATCACGATAAATGCCAACCTTCATGCAATTGATATGACGCTCGTAGCGGAGCTTTCTAATCTTGTACTCAATAGTCGAGGCGATAGTCAGCTCAATTTCCATGTCACTGATCCCGAAACAGGACAGTACGTTACGCTGAGTCGTCAGGACTCACGAATAAATGTCACTGCGGAACTGATTAACTACATCGAAGCTCATCCGGCGCTCACTTATAAAATCAACTAGTAAGAGCCGAAAGCCCATAACCGTCCTTCAGTTTTGTTCGATTCGTTGACACCTATATAATAATGAATAATCCAAAACTTTCTCTCCTCATCTGCACTATAAACGATCGTATTGCTGCTGTCCCAGAGATGCTTCTTCCCTATGATGAGCAACTCTGTTATGTTGTGTCGATGCAATATACGGACGATTTGTTTTTAGCGCAGATACCTCCTGTGTTGTATGAGCGAAAGGACGTATTTATATATCCGTATTTTGGAGCAGGGCTTTCTGCGAATCGCAACCATGCGTTGAAACATTGTACCACTGAATTGGCTGTTATTACGGATGATGATGTGCGCTATTCTTTTGAAACTCTGAAGGCTGCTATTTCACTTGCCGATGCCCATCCAACGGTAGACGTTTTTTGTCTGCAAGTGTACAATGAAGATGGTCAGCCCATTCGTTCTTATGCTGATAAAGAGTTTGATTACGCTCATCAACCTAAAGGAAACTATTTTGTAAGTTATGAGATTCTCTTGCGAATAGACGCAACATTACCTACTTTCGACGTGAGGTTTGGTCTGGGAGCTCCCTACTTAGGCTGCGGTGAGGAGGAAGTTTTTCTCTATCAGGCGCATCGTTTAGGGGCAAATGTGCGCTCTTTTCCACAGCTACTTTGTTGGATTCCATCAGCTCCAACAACGGGTAGTCAATTTCTGACGAACAGAAAAGTACGCCATGCCAAAGGTGCTGTGCTGTATATGTTTCATGGGTTTATAGGTGCCTTGCTGCGCATTACATTGGCTGCTTTTCGTTTGCCCAAAGGCGTTGGTCGCGTGACAATGTGGTGGGATATGTTTTTGGGGATTCGTTATATCTGGAAAACTCCCCTTAACGAAGGAATTGCGGACGATATACCGCTTGATTTTCAGCCCATAGATATTACAAAACTTCCTTGATGCAGGATTTATGATACAGAAAATCAAGAAGGTATTGCCCTATCTAAAGAAAAATATGTAACTTTGCTGTATCACTTTCTCACAAAGACAATAATATAATCACAGATATATTTCATGGAAAATCAAGAACTGATTGCCCAATGTGCGCAAGTTGCACAACAATGGCTTGACTCACCCATCTATGATGAGGCTACAAAGCAAGAAGTTAAGGCTATGCTTGAAGCAGAAGACAAGACTCCTCTCATCGACTCTTTTTATCGCACCCTCGAGTTTGGTACTGGAGGTTTGCGCGGTATCATGGGTGCAGGCACAAATCGTATGAATGTTTATGTAGTTGGCGCTGCTACTCAAGGTTTAGCCAATTACCTTCTGCACTACTTTGCTGATCGCAAAGAAATCTCTGTGGTTGTTGGCCACGATTGTCGTAACAATGGCCGTTTCTTTGCGCAAACTGTTGCCAATGTGTTCTCAGCAAATGGTATCAAAGTGTATCTCTTTGATGACCTTCGCCCAACACCTGAAGTTTCTTTTGCAATTCGCTACCTTGGTTGTCAATCAGGTGTGAATCTCACAGCGTCGCACAATCCTAAAGAGTATAATGGATATAAGGCTTATTGGGAAGATGGTGCGCAGGTGCTTGCTCCCCACGATAAAGGGATTATCGATGAGGTGAACAAAGTGCGTGTAGAAGATGTTAAGTTCGAAGGCAATCCTGCACTTATTCAGACGATTGGCGCTGATATCGATGAGGCCTATCTCAAGGGAGTAAAAGATTTGAGCATTGATCCTGAAGTTATTCAGCGTCAGAAGGATTTGAGCATTGTCTATACTCCACTTCACGGAGCCGGTAGAGCTTTGATTCCTGCTGCGCTCAAAAGCTGGGGATTTGAAAACGTGAACACCGTGACAGAACAAATGGTGAAAGATGGAAATTTCCCCACTGTTGTGTCGCCCAATCCCGAGAACGGAGAAGCACTTACTTTGGCACTCAATCTCGCAAAGAAAATTGATGCTGACATCGTGATGGCTTCTGACCCCGATGCTGACCGTGTAGGTATGGCCTGCAAAGATAAAGAAGGCGAATGGGTGCTCGTGGATGGAAATCAAACTTGTATGATTTTCCTTTACTACATCATCAAGAATCGTATTGCTATGGGCAAGATGAAAGGCGATGAGTATGTGGTAAAGACTATTGTGACAACAGAACTCATAAAGTCTATTGCCAATAAGAACAACGTAAAAATGTATGACGAATATACGGGATTCAAATGGATTGCTCGTGTGATTCGTCTTCTCGAAGGCAAAGAAACCTATATCGGTGGCGGTGAAGAAAGCTACGGATTTATGGGACAAGACATTGTGCGTGACAAAGATGCTGTCTCTGCTTGCTGTCTGTTGGCAGAAATCTGTGCTTGGGCAAAAGACCAAGGCAAGACGCTGTTTGATGTGTTGATGGACATCTATGTTGAGTACGGCTTTGCGCTTAACCATACCATTAACGTTGTGAAGCCAGGTAAGAGTGGTGCAGACGAAATCAAGGCCATGATGGATGGTTTCCGTGCAAATCCTCCTAAGGAATTAGCCGGTTCTCCTGTCGTTGTTACCAAGGACTACAAAGTGCTTAAAGCTTTTGATGCTCAAGGCAATGCCACTGCACTTGATTTCCCAGAAACCAGCAACGTTCTTCAATGGTTTACTGAAGATGGCACTAAAGTGAGTGTTCGTCCTTCTGGCACAGAACCTAAGATCAAGTTCTACATCGAAGTACGTGGGGATATGGAATGTCCTAAGTGCTATAAGGCTGTACGTGCAGAAGCCCTAAAGAAAGTGGAAGCTGTTCGCGAAAGTCTTGGACTCTAAACCCTCTTTTTCGAAAAACTCTCAAATACAAGCCGCATTACTTCGTCCTGGGAGTAGTGCGGCTACTTTTTATGGTAGAAGAACGATGGATTATCTTTTCGAAAGATCAAATCTGGCTTTCGGAATCAATGCGTTTGCCCACAGGACGTGAACTCAATCCTGCATTAGTGGCAGAACAAAACGTTCGCACATTAAAGGATGCGGCTGGGGTTTGTTTTCGTGGGGCTTTTCTTCCGGCTGACTCTTTGCCATCACAATGGCGTTTGTTGCATCTTCGACAAGCGTTTGAATTGTTGAATGATGAAGAGTACAAGTTGGCTTGTAAACTTAAAGAACTCTTACATTGGGACGAAGTACATCAGTATTGTGGCCACTGCGCACATCCATTAGCAACCTACACTGAGATATCTAAGCGTTGTCCTAATTGTGGCCGTGAGTATTGGCCTTCGCCAAGTCCTGCAATTATTGTACTTGTGGAGAAACCAGCAAAAGATGGAAATAGAGATAATGATGAGATATTGATGATACATGCACATAGTTTCCCCGGAAGTTTTAATAGTTTGGTTGCTGGTTATGTCGAGACTGGTGAAACATTGGAAGAAACCGTGTCGCGCGAAGTCTTAGAAGAAACGGGAGTGCAGATTCGTAATGTCAGATATGTCGCTTCTCAGTCG
>CAJPLH010000035.1 GCA_905371275.1 Prevotellaceae bacterium | reverse complement strand
ACCTTCTGTGGTAGTTTGGCTGTGATGGGCTCGAGGTCCCGCTACCGGGGATTTGGGGCGGTTGTGCTGGGCCGCCTCTGCCCGGGCGCTGGCTGTCGGGGGCCATAGTAGGATTCGGGCAGGAGAGGGTGGGAAGGAATGTGCTTAGTGTAGTTGTCGTTTCTAATTTAGTGTGTTATAGAATGTTTACAGTTTATGGTGTTTTGTTGTTTGAATTTGCGATGCTGGTGTAAAGTGGAGTGTCAATTTTACTCCCCCATTTTGCAAAGTGTAGTCGCCTATATCGTTCTATAAGTCTTATTGTTTAAATAGATATAGAGGAATTATGCAGATGTTACTTTCTAAAAGCATAGAAAGTTGTTTTTTTTCTTCACGCTTGACTTTGTCAATTAAAAACATTACACGAAGGAGTAAATTTGAGGGCGAGAAATTTGGTTATACGGAGGTTTTCTGTTATTTTTGCTATGTCGTGTGGAGATAATAGCACTTTATCCTGCACAAATTAACTAGCAATAATCAAACGAATGCATAATAAATGATAAAAAGCATGTGTATGAAAAACCGTTTTTGCAGAATGGGTAAGACCATGTTTGGTGCTTTCCTGTTGCTCTCAATTGGCGGCATCACGTACTCTTGTCAAGATGACTATAAACTCGATGAAACTCGTCCGAGTTTCTTGGGGGGTAGCATTTATGACGAACTAAAGAGTCGTAATACGTTTAACTACACGGTGCGTCTGATTGAAGACCTTGGTTATAAGGAGGTTATGTCAAAGACGGGTAGTAAAACAGTGTTTGTGGCTCCTGATGCGGCTTATGATGATTTCTTCAAGAATAATCCATGGGGGGTGACTTCGTATGAAAAGTTGTCACCTGCACAGAAGCGCATTCTTTTTAATGGTAACCAATTGAACAATGCCTATGTTATCGAAATGATGGGCAATGGTGCGAATGGCGCAAAGAATTTGGCACTCCGTCAAAATACTGCGGCTGCAGTGGTGGATAGTGTCAAGTTGTGGAAGCCTGAAGAGTTGCCTTTTAACTATACGCGAGACAAGGAAGAGAAAAACTTCTGGGAACGTTTTCATAAAGAAGGTGTGTCAAAGAGTATTGTGATGGCCACTGATGATTCAGAGCCTATGATGACGCACTTCTTGGAAAATAACATGAAGGAGCAGCGTGTGACTCGTAGTGACGTGGCGTTTATCGTTGGTGACAAGAACGGATGGAATGATGGCGATGCTACCCGTTCTTATATTTATGATTCGCGCGTGATGCAACAAGACATTGTTTGCTTGAACGGTTATGTACATGTGTTGGATAAAGTGCTTGTGCCACCAAGTAGTATGGCTGAAGAATTGCGAAAAGATAGTGAAACGCAAATTTTCAGCCATATGTTGGATCGTTTTAGTGCTCCTTATTACGACGCAACCTTGACTTCTAACTACAAGGCTCTTTATAGCGCCAATGTAGACTCTGTCTTTGAGAAGCGTTACTTTGCAGTAAATACAAAGACCGGACGTTTGAACGTTGGGCCAGATCGTGTTGCGAATAATGATTTGCCTCTCTTGAATTATGATCCAGGTTGGAATTCTTATAAACCTGCTGGAGGTAGTTTGAAGGAGAATGATATGGCTGCGATGTTTGTGCCAAATGATAAGGCAATGCGCGATTACTTTTTGAATGGAGGTGGTAAGGTGTTGATTGAACGTTATGGAGTACTCAAGAATACAGATGAGAATCTTCTCGTGAATATCGACCAGATTCCTCTCAAGATAGTTCAGCCTTTGTTGAATAACTTGATGAAGGCTTCTTTCAATGAGAGTGTTCCTTCGAAGTATCTAACGATTACGAATGATGCGCGCGACCCAATGTTCCCCTTGCGTGATTATCCAAGTCAGGATGCTTACAAGAGCATTATTGATAAGACCAAATTGGCGAACAATGGTGTGATTTATGTACTTAATCGTGTGATTTCACCTGCCGATTATGCTTCTGTTTTGGCACCAGCACTTTATAGTAATAATACTCAGATTGTGAGTACTGTGGTGCGTGCTGACGATTCATTTATACAAGGTAGTGACTACGCGAAAGCGCCTTTGCAGCAATATTTTTCTACTTATTTGAAGGCAATGCAAAGCCGTTTCACCTTCTTTGTTCCTACGGATGAAGGTTTGGGTACGACAGGATATATTGACCCAGCATCAATGTCTAAGGCTCAAAAATTATATTACAGATGGACGCCTTCTACAACGAAGGGGGCACCTAGTGGAGTGAAGGTTTTGGCCGTAAGGCAAACAGCCTGGCAGTGGAATCCAGCTACAGGTGCTAAGCAAGGCGACCGCGAAGTGACCAGTAAATCAAGTGAGGGATACTCTCCTATTGAACTACTTGGTAGTAACGGTTATGTAAAGAAGAATCTGTTGATTGAAATGGTGAACCACCATATTTTGGTTCACGATAATGATGACCGCGAAGGATTCAATGCTAACCGCAGATATTTCATTTCTCGTGATGGTGCACCTGTTATCGTTGAAAGCAATGGTACCCGAGGTGTTGGTGCCAAGGTGATGGGCGGATTCCAGGAACAATTGAAGGGCACTGGTGCTGCTTATGAATCAACAATTACTGCTGTTTACGACCAGACGCGCGAAAGTCGTGGTTACGGTAATGGTATGACTTACTTCTTGGATCGTCCGATGCAGGCTACCACCAATACCACTTATAAGATATTGCAAGGAAATCCTGATTATTCAGAATTCTTGAAACTTTGCGAAGGGGTAAGTTCTGATTTGCTCGATAAAGCTGGGCTTTACGATTCACTCCGTGCGAAGAAGCAAGACAATGATGTAGAACGTGGAAAAGTAGATCTCAAATACTCTATTTTTGTAGCAGGTCAGAAGGGAGGACAACAATTCTATGTTCCTTCAGGTGACAAATTGGTGCGTTTCTTTAATAACTACCGCTACACGGTTTATGCTCCCACGAACGAAGCTATTTTGCATGAAATCAATGTGAATAAATTGCCTACATGGGAAAGCATAGAGTCTTACTTGACTGCAAACTTGAAGAAGGATGTTGCTTTGGCGGCAGACAAGAGCAATCAGGCTGAAGTAGATGCTATTAAGAAGCACAATGATGAGGTGAAACTTAAAGCACAGGTGCAAATTACTTTGCTAGTGAACTTCTTGAAGTATCACTTCCAAGATCAGTCTTTGTTTGTTGACAATGTGAACAATACTGATAAGTATACTACGTCAAGTGTAAACAATGAAACGAAAGTGTATGAAACGGTGGAAGTGCGTCAAAGTAATAATTCGTTGACAGTTGTAGATAAGGCCGGAAATGCGGTAAAAGTGATGGAACCATACAACTTGTTGGCTCGTGATGCAAACTTCGACTCTTCATCACCTCTCTATATCCGTAGCAGTTCTTATGCTGTTGTCCACACCATCAATCAAGCACTTCATTTTGACAAATCTCTTGCAACGCCAGGCTCAAATGCTCGGAAATGGAGCAGTGTGAAGCAAGCAAAGGCTTTCTTGTCTAAATATCGTATCAAAGAATAATCTCAGCCATTATGAACCACATAAAGTATACTTCTACGATTGTACTTGCTCTGTGTTGCACAACGGCGGCCTTTGCGCAACAAAAGCGTATTTCGGGTCACGTGTTTAGCAAGGCAGATGGTGCCATCGTTATGGCTAACGTCGTGGAGAAGGATAAAAGTAACCGTGTGATCTCGCAGGCGCAAACCGATGCGAACGGTAACTTCACTATGACGATTAAGAACCCTAATAACCGACTTGAAGTTTCTTATATCGGCTATCAAACAGCTCGTTTTGAGACTATTGGTGCTCGAACTTCGTTCCGAATTGAATTGCATGACCGCAACTCTTTCTCTGAAGTGAATGTTGTGAGCAAGCGTCGTGTGCACTCTAATGGTTTGGAGATTCCTCCCAAAGAAGTGTCTACGGCGACGCAAACCCTCAATATGGATAGCAAGCAAGGCTTGTCTTTCACCACTGCAGGTGAAGCTTTGCAAGGGGAAATCGCAGGTTTGGACATTATTTCCAACTCTGGTAACTTGGGATCTGGAACATCTATGCGCCTTCGTGGTGTGAGTTCTATCAATGGTTCGCAAGAACCGCTGATCGTTGTCAATGGTTATCCTCTTGAAGGACAAGATGCCTCTTCTTTGGACTTCAATAATCTTGATAACCAAGAACAGTTTGCGACACTCTTGCAGGTGAACCCTGATGACATTGCCAGCATCACTGTTTTGAAAGACGCTGCTTCTACTGCAAAATGGGGTGCAAGAGGTTCGAACGGTGTCATTGAAATCACGACTCGTCGTGGTAAGCGCGGTAAGACTAAAGTAAACTTCAGCTATCGTTTCAATGGTGCATGGCAGCCCGAAGGTCTCAAGATGCTTGATGGTCCAGGTTATTCTATGATGTTGAAAGAAGCATATTTCAATCCCAAACAGAGTGACTATGCTGCTAGTATCGTAGAGTTGCTTTACCTCCGTAGCCATCCAGCTTATTACGAAAACTATAACAAAAATACGGATTGGGTAGATGCAGTAACTCAATTCGGAACAAAGAATAGTTATGGTGTCAATGTATCAGGTGGTGGTGAGAAAGCTTCATTCCGTATGTCGGCTGGTTATGACCACGAAACTGGTACGATTATTAAGCAATCTCTCGATCGTTTCACTACGCGTTTAGCTTTGGACTATTATGTGTCTGATCGCATCAAGTTTATGTCTGAGTTCTCTTTGACTTACACAAAGAACAATAAGAACCACGACAATATCTTGGCGAAGGCATATAAAGCAATGCCTAATATGGCGGTGAATCGCTGGGAATATGATCAAAAAACGGGTCAATATTTTGATACTGGTGAATTCTATTTGATGCCTCCCAAAGCAGGCGATACGTACCGTAATGTCTTGTTGCCAAATAACTCTGGTCTTTCATCATATTATCTTGGTGATATGGTGGAGAACGGCAATCCAGTGGCTATTGCAAATCTAGCTTGGAGAGAGCAAAGCACTTATACCATCAATCCACAGTTCTCTTTGGAATATAAGTTCTTGGGAAAGGATGAGGAGTCAACTCAGCTTAACTATACGGCTGAGGTACACATCAATGCGTATACGGAGTCAAACTCTTCGTACTTTCCTCACGCTTTGACTTCAATGAATTGGTCGCAAGGAGTGGACCTCACTAGTAATAGTGACTCTAAGCGATTTGCTTTCACCTCTCGCCACATCCTGACGTTCCGTCCTTTAATGCCAAAGGATCACTCCTTGCAAATGTTGGGACGCTATGAAATACATACAAGTAGTTCTACCAACCAAAACTTGTCGTTCTCAGGTATTTCAGGTGGTATCAGTGACCCCACGGTACCAGGCTATCTCACTGGTACAGGTTCTTCTACCAGTGTACAACGTAGCATGAACGCCTTGGGAACACTGCACTATGCTTATAGTTCGAAGTATGTCTTTGACTTCACTTTGCGTGCAGATGGTATGACCAAGTTCGGTTCTGGTAATAAATGGGGCTTCTTCCCTGGTATTTCAGGACGCTGGAACGTTTCAGACGAAAAGTTCTTCCAACCACTTCGAAAGTATGTGAACATGCTTGCCTTCCGTCCTAGTTATGGTATTACCGGTAATGCGTGGTTTGGTGAAGGCTTGATTTACAACAAGTATAGCTCTTATGGTTCTTACCTTGGCACGCAAGGTATTGCACCTGACAACCTTCGTTTGACTCAGATTCGTTGGGAGAAAACGAAGTCTTGGAACCTTGGATTTAACTTGAACTTGTTGGATGACTTGCTCCAATTTGATTTGAGTGTTTACAAGAAGTACACTTCCGACCTTCTTATGTCTAACGTGCGTATTCCTTCTACCACAGGTTATTCAAACATCGCGAATGCCAATGTCGGAAAGATGGAAAACGAAGGTTGGGAACTCTTTGTTACCACGAAACCTATCTTGAATGTCGGCAAGTTCAATGTTACTTTGCGCGCTAACGTAGCTCAAAACTTGAATGTCGTGACCGAAATGGATAAGAATGTATTGACATCCATGAATGGTCAATTCAACAATAAAAATGAGCAGTTTGTCAATCGTGTGCAAATAGGTCATGCATTGGGCGGCATCTATGGTTTCCGCTACAAGGGCGTTTATGCCTATGACTACGACCACAATGGCTATTTCCAAAATGAAGAGAAGAATAAGTTCTATGATGGTCAAGGTCGTGTAAACACAGCTAAGGTGGCTGGTAAAACAGCACCTATTGCTCGTGATGCTGCCGGTAATATCATTTACGATAAAGCTGGTAACCCATTGCCTATGTACTTCAATTATGGTGGTGTGAACTATCGTTTTGAAGGAGGTGATGTGATTTACGAAGATATCAACCACGACGGTCAAATCAATGAACTTGATATTGTTTATCTTGGTTCTTCCAATCCTAAGGTAAATGGTGGTTTTGGTATTGACTTCCGCTATGGTCGTTGGACTTTGAAGACAAACTTCAACTTCCGTGTTGGTAACAAAATTATCAATATGGCGCGCATGGTTGCCGAAGATATGCGAAGCAACAACAACCAGATGGCTTCAGTGAACTGGCGCTGGCGTAAAAATGGTGACGTAACAGAAATTCCTCGTGCGAAAAATGCTACAGCAGGAGATTCTTACAACGCGCTTTCTTCCGACCGCTATGTAGAAGCTGCTGACTATCTGCGCTTCCAATATATGCAGTTGGGATATTCTGTGGATGCCAAACATCTTAAAAAGTTCGGACTTTCCAATATGACCATCAATTTCTCTGCGAACAACCTGTTCTTGTGGACGAAATATTCAGGCGTAGAACCAGAACACGCTTCAGGTGGTTACAACCCTGCTATCGACAATCAGCAGACACCAAACTCACGTTCATTTACATTCAGCTTGAATTTTGGTTTCTAACGACAATAGCATATTCTTAGTTCTGCATGATGACTTCTCATCATCTAGGGGAGTCATCATTGCAGAAACTTACCGAATCGCATCTTATTTATCATAGAGTAGACTTGGTCACTCTTTTATATAAGACCTTATGAAAAGAAATATCATTAATAAATGTCTCGTGGTTGGTGCTTTTGCGGCATTAGGAGGGATGATGTCTTGTAATGACTTCTTGACGCTCTATCCCACAGACTCGATTACCAAAGAAGATTTCTGGGCGAGTCGCAATGACGTGGACAACGTGCGTAATGCTGCCTATTACCAGCTTACCCAGAACACTAATAAGATTCTCATTTGGGGAGAATTTCGTTCTGACAATGTGGAACTCAACAAAACAGAGAAAAATGAGTTTCGCCGTTTGCAAGAAGGAGTGTTGCAACCCACTGAAAATATCTATGATTGGGCATCTATGTACAAAGGTATCAATTTGTGCAATGAAGTCTTGGATAATGGTGAACGGATGGTTCGAGAGAAAGTCGATCCAGCTTTCACGGAAAGTGATTTTGCTCCTGTTAAGAGCGAAATGCTAGCTTTGCGTGCACTTTACTATTTCTATCTTGTTCGTGCCTATCGTAATGTTCCTTTGGTTCTCCATTCGGTAGACACCGATAAAGCGGCTCGTGAAGCGCGCATTGCAGCCACACCTGGTGATGAGGTTTTGAAAATTTTGATTCAAGAGTTGGAGTCCAATTTGTCCAAAACTCCCACTAGCTATGGTTCAAACGATAATAACAAAAATCGTTTTACTCGCAATGGTGTCCACACTCTGCTAGCAGATATGTATTTGTGGCGCGCGGGTATGGTCTTTCACTCGAAGGATAAAGGTTTTCCGCTTAAGGGAGAAAATGGAGCAGAGCTAACGCAGGCTCAAGAAGAAGCTTTGTCTCAAGAACTCCTTAAGAAGTGCGTAGAACACACAACTCCTGTGATGGACGAGGCATGGAAAACGTACAAAGAGTTCCTCTCTCAAAATAATATCCAACCCGATGATTATCGTGCCAAAGTTCGTTATCCTCTTTATCGAAATAGTGATTCCAAAGATCTCATTTCTGATGACGTTTATGAAATGATTTTTGGGCGCAAAAATTCGGCTGAAAGCATTTTAGAACTCGGTTTTGATGGTACGAACGTATCCAACAGTACACTTTCTGAGATGTTTTATAGTGACAAATCTGGGGGTTATGCTGCTGGCGTCATGGTGGCTGGTTCTGGCCTTTTCAATGTTACAGAAAAAGTTGATGTAACGAAAGGATATGGCATCACCGATTTGCGTATGGCTTCTTATGGAGAAATTGCAGAAGAAAAGAAGAGTTCAACAACTCCCATCATCAAAGGTGTTGCAAGGACGACGACAGGCATTGACATCACCAACACCCGTGCAAAGGTTGATCACTCCAAGCGAGTAGCAAGTTTTCAAAGTGCAAACTGGCCCATCTATCGTTTGACGGACATTATGACGATTCGCGCGGAGGCTATCGCTCGTCTTTCTTCTAATTTCAACAATCCTGCTTATTCTAGTCGTGAAGCCTTTATGTTGGCAGACGATATCTTCCGTCGCAACAATCCTGGTGCTGATACGTCTAATGTGAATAGTGAGAAATTTAGTAAGCGAATTCGTTCTGATAAGTTTGAAAATGATGTTCGCAACAAGGCAGCCGATGCAGAAAAAGAGAAAAAGTATAATGAGGCTTGGAATGAACGACATGCTGATTATGGAAATAATGTAGTTAGCTATGTTCTTTTCGAACGTCAACGTGAGTTTCTCGGTGAAGGCAAACGCTGGTTCGACCTTGTTCGCGATTGCGAATTTAAGTACAATAGTAAAACTAACAAAAACAAAAGCGGCCTCGAGTCTGCCGGTCTTTCCACTTCTGTACGCAATAGATTACAATCCATCTGGTCACTCTACAATCCTATTTTTGTAGACGAACTCAAGGTAAATGGTAAAAACTATTTCGGCAATACACAAGGACAGTTAGTGCAAAACCCAGCTTGGGAGAAGTATATGCCTAAATCCAACGACTAAATAGTTATGAACAAGAATAGTTTAAGCATAAAAAAGTTTGCTACGTATGCTTGCGTAGTTGCTTTCGGTCTCGGATTCTTGGGCACTTTGCAGAGTTGTAAAGAAACCATCGACTCTAGCAATTTCGCCATTAGCAAAGAAGAAACAATTACCGACCATCTTCACAATAATACTCAGTATTCACAAATCTATAAGATTCTTCAACGCGTGAAACTGGGTAATAAAGAGTCTGCTTCAGCTTTGGCATCTGTATTGTCTGCACGTGGCAACTACACAGTTTTTGCTCCCACAGATTCTGCTATGAATGTCTATTTGAAGCAAATTCTTGGTGAAGGAAAAACAATTGACAATCTCACAGATGAACAGGCGCAACGAATCGCTTATAGTTGTATCATCGATAATGGTAGTGAAGGAGCTTATGAAAGTCCTAACTTCCCTGAAAATGGTGCATTTCCAAAAGGCGATTTGAACAACCGTTCAATTTCCATCAAACAGCTTACTGACAGCACAAAAAAGCCCATTGACACCTACTATGCAGTCAATGGATCATCACGTGTGGTCAAGGCAGACATCAAATTGAGCAATGGCTATTTGCATGAAGTAAATGCCGTGATAGCTCCTTCCGATAAATATCTTCCTGATTTGATTTCAGAAGCCGGAAACCTCAATGTGATGGCAGGACTTTTGGCTGCAACAGGCTGGGACAAAAAACTCGTGGAAAGCATCGATTTGGCTTACGAAAATAAGGAACACGAGACTGAACCTCGTCATTTTCCTAATGTACAAGGAAGCTTTAAAGAAGCTGATCACCGCTATTACGGATTCACTGGTTTTGTAGAAACCGATGATGTTTTTGCAAAAGAGTGGGGAGTTCCTGCTCCCGTGATGGCTGCTGATGGCAAGACCGTTAGCAATATGGATGCCATCATCTCTGCCATTCGTTCTAAGTGTGAAGCTGCTTATGGAAACGCTGCTGCAGGCGACCTCACTAACGAAGAAAACGCCATCAACAAGTTTGTAGCTTATCACTTCTTGATGGGACGCTTAGGTTATAACCAATTTGTAGCTCACTTCAATGAATGGGGCTACAAATATGGTGATGCTTACAATCCTCAGCAAAATAAGTATTCTATTGATATTTCTGACTATTTCACAACAGTAGGTAAGCAACCAGAAATACTTAAAATCACTCAAACAGCTGCTGATAAGAACATTCACATTAACCGTGTCACCACGTACGATCCCTCGGATTATACGAAGATTCAAAAGGTGTCGCAAGAAGGTGTCCTTGTAAGTGCTGAAAATATTGTGAATGGCAAGACCATTGACAACAATGCGCTCAATGGATATTACTTCCCCATCAACAAAGTGTTGCTCTTCGACGAGGATTCACGCAAAGCACTTGGTGGTGAACGCATTCGTTTTGACATCACCACCTGTTTGCCAGAATTGCTTTCTTATGGTTGCCGTTCTGCTCGTCAGCATGCCTATTTCCCTCGTGGCTACTTCAACAACATCACCAATGCAAGCGAAAGCACGCGTTTATTATATCTCCACTCTTCAGTAGTTGGTGGTGGCGGTTGGCGTGACTACCAAGGTGATGAATTAATGGCTTTGGGAGTTTATGACTTTGTGCTTAAACTTCCTCCAGTGCCCAACGATGGAGTATACGAAATCCGTATGGGCTGCTCTAACAACTCTGTGCGTGGTATGTGTCAAATCTATTTTGGTGACAGTCCAAATAATCTCATACCTGCTGGTCTACCTCTTGATATGCGTCAAAATGGTAAAGGAAATGACAATATCGGTTGGGTGATTGATGGTAAAGACGAATCCGTCAATGCAGAAAACGATAAGAATATGCGCAACCGCGGTTGGATGAAGGCTCCTCGTTCCTTCACTGTTACTGATGGTAAGGGCGAAACAGACCTTCGCAACTTAGGTAGCGGTGAAATTTTGCGTCGCATCATCATCGTGAAACGTCTTGAGAAAGGTAAGACTTATTACCTTCGTTTCAAGTCGGCTCTCAACCAGAGTGATGCGCAATTCTTCTCTGACTATTTCGAATATGTACCCCGTAGCGTCTTTAATGGTACAGAACCGGAAGACCAATGGTAAAATGTATTTTGAGTGGTGGGTATCCTAATGATACCCCCACCAGAATATAAATGTTCCCACCTTCAGTTTTCAAATCAAATGAAGAATAACATAACCCGATGGATTTCAAGAAGTGTGTTAGCATCATCTGCTTTGCTTGCTTTCGTAGCTTGCAGTGATGACCATTTCGACATCAAAAATAATTTCGGCTCAGACAAGACCCTTTGGGAAAACATCGAAAGCGATGCTCAGTTGTCTGACTTTGCCACTCTGCTCAAACGCACCAAGGTGATTAAAGCAGACAATGACCACAAAGCAACGCTCACGGCTGCTGAATTGCTCAATCAGCCTCAAACCTTCACCATTTGGGCACCCGTCAATGGCTCATTCAATGCAAAAGCGTGGAATGATTCCCTTGATGAAGCTGAGCGTTATGCTAAAGCCGGAACAAGTGAAGGACGTTTGCGTGCACTTGACCTCAACTATAAAGTGTGGAATCAATTGGTGGCCAATCACCTCGCACGTTTCAACTACGAAGGAAATACTGGTCGTCAAGAAATTAAACTTCTCAACAACAAGAACGTCAACTACACAGGGACTCAATTCAACAGTGTTCCTGTCACTGGCACCCCTCTTGTTACTAGTAATGGTAGTTTGCATTACTTGAAAGGTTCATCTCCCTTCGCCTACAACATTTATGACTATATTGCTCATTACGCAGGTTTCACTAGTATCAATGCCTATATTAATGACAAGGTCATCAATCATGAAGAATTCAGTAATACACTCTCCACACCTGGTTCTTTGAATGAAGAAGGCAAGATGGTTTTCATTGATAGTGTTTACATTCGCTACAATGAAGTGTTGAATCGTTCTGGTGCTAACATTCGCAACGAGGACTCCACTTATGTGGCTTTCATTCCCACCAACGAAGCATGGAAAGAAGCCACCGATAAACTCTCCAAAATCGTAAAATACGGCGCACGCTATAACTACGAGTGGAATGGTTCTGACTTTGGACGTAAAGGCCCTCAAGCTTTTCGTTTAGATGAAACATGGGCTGCAAATCCCAAGATGACAAAGGCAGACTCTTTGCAACAACTCAACACTAAGTTGAACATTGCATTCAATATGTTTTTTGCACCTTATCGTATGAAAAACATCGATGCAAAAGATTCAGCTCAGCTCAACCACTATGTTCAGCATGCCGACTCATTGATTTCCACTTATGGAGTCACTTTCTATAACAGTGCGGCAAAGAAAGGTGCATTGAATGCCTCGTTGAATCCAGCCTTAAATGGAGTTCAGCCCTATCGCGCATCCAATGGCTACATCTATCGCCTCCCACGTTATGATCTTGACCCCTCTTTCGCTTGGGTAAAAGAAATCAAGGAATATGCCATTTTCAGTGCCTTCAAAGTTCTATCGCATAAAAACTTCCGCACAGCAGGCACTTTCATTCATTTGGAAGAAGGCAACTACAACAACTATCGTCCAAAGCTTGATGAAAAGCACGATACTGTAAGGAATGAAAAAGGCGAAATCGAGATGACCGGTATTAAGGGGGACATCTACAACAATAGTTACGTTCGCTTTGAAATTGACAATGAACGTTCTGAGTCAGAATTGCACTGGCGTCTTCCTCAAGTCTTCTCTACAAAATATGAAGTGGAGATGGTAATGTTGCCCTCAAAGGTCGACCTTGACTTCCCTAATGCAAATGATGAGCGTGTTTATTTCACCGCTAGTGTGCAAGACGACGAAGGCAACACGATTAATTTCATCGATGAAAACGGAAAACAGGTGAAAGAAATCGTCATTGACCAAGACGTAAAGAATGCAGATGGCACTCCTCAATTTGATCAAAGCAAAGTCAACTACATTAAGTTAGGCAAGTATATTGAGTTCCCCAAGGCTTACATAGGTCTGCCCTCAAATGTCGATTCTTTCCCACGCTTGATCATTAAGATGAAGGGTAAAGGTCGCAGGGAATCTTCTATTCGTTGCCGCGCACTCAACTTCATTGCCATCAATCTCAAACCCTATCGTGGACAATAAGCCATCTAAAAAATAACATCGAAGAATATGAATATCGATCATCGCAATACAATGATGCAAACAGCCCTTCGTTGTGGAGTCAGCCTCTTTGTGTTATCGGGCGCATGCGTGCTCAATGCACAAGCAGCAGATGTGAGCGATAGCACTCAGGTGGCTGCCAAGAAAAAAGTTACATCCAAGCCTGTTTACCAAATGAAAGAGGTGAAGGGTGTAGTTTATGATGCAGCCACTCGTCAACCTTTAGGAGGTGTGCGAGTGCAAGCGCTAAACAATCGTTTTTATAGTGCGCTCACCGACGAAAAAGGTGAATACACTATCAGTGTACCAGAACATGTCACTTCACTCTACGTCGCTACTGATGGCTACAACGGAGTGCAAGTTGGACTTCGTGGAGAAGCACAGCATACCGT
>CAJPLH010000034.1 GCA_905371275.1 Prevotellaceae bacterium | reverse complement strand
CAATGATGCCACCAAGAACATAGTTCTGAATTTGTTCCATCGCTGTGGTAGGAGCTAGATTACCTTTGCCTGTGAGGTTGATGACCATCACGAGTGCCAGCAAGCCCATGGTGAGTTTGAGTGCAACTTCAAGATAGTAATGCATAGTGTCTACAATAAATGATTATGAGGATGCGCAAAAAACAAATAGGATAGGGCGATAACTAGACAAATCTTTGTGAGAATCCGATGGTTAAGCCCTTTTCGCGGAATTAGTCTACTGATTTCAATGCAATTTTGAAGATGAGTGTAGAATAGGGCGGGATGTTACCTGTGCCATTTGCTCCATAGCCGAGATATTGAGGGATGTAGACTTCCCACTCATCGCCTTCGTGCATTGCTTTCAAGGTGATTTGCCATCCAGGCACAACGCCACTGACGGGAAAACTAGCCGATTCTCCGCGCTGATAACTGCTATCAAAGATAGTGCCATCAATAAGTTTGCCTTCGTAGTCCACTGTTACTGTACTTGTTGAGGTGGGTTGGGCTCCATTGCCAGCGTGCAACACTTTATAAAGTAGTCCACCACCTAACGATTTGACGCCAGGTTCTTTGGCTTTTTTTGCGAGAAACGTTTCTTCTTGTGCTAATTGCCGTGCTTCAGTACTGTCGTTCTCTGCAGAACTACCAGTCGTTTCTTTGTTTTGCCCTTGCTGTGAACAACTAGTTGTGGTGCCAACAGCCAACAGAGTGCTTGCGAGCAGAAGTATGCGGCTAAAGTAAAGAGATCTGCGAGAAAGAAATGTAGAAAATGTGCGCATAATAACAGTTATAAAGCGGTGATTGCAGCAATGAATCCGAAAATGATGCCAGGAGCATTTGCAAGGGCAACAGGCCAATCGCGACGCTCTTTGAAAAGACCATAGCTAACCCAAATGATGCAGTTGATGCAAGCCATCAAAGGTTGGATCCAGTCACCTTTTTGACCATTAAGATTGTTGATAATTGTGTTGATGTAGAACACGTACATAAGAACTGCCGTAACGGTGCCAATGACGCCCATTACTTTTTCAAATTTAGCTTTATCCATATCTATATGAGTTTTGAGGTAGTGTGATAGCAAGGACGCTTCCTCCCTTTGAACTTGGAAGAAAAGAAACTGTCCTTGACTGAGTTTCAAATCTCGTGCAAAAGTACTGAAAAGCCACCAAAGCGCAAAAGCTTTCTAGCATTTTCTAAGCTATGGAGCATAGCTTGCAATTCCATTTTCTCTTACAAAAGAATGGTCGCATCAAAACTGTTGTTTGAATGCGACCAATCATTAAAAGCACATATAAGTAGACGCCTAGTTCTCGCTGTTTCGAATTTCTACACGGCGAATCTTTCCGCTAATCGTTTTGGGAAGCGCATCAACAAATTCGATGATGCGAGGATATTTATAAGGAGCTGTCACTCGTTTGACGTGTTGTTGTATTTCTTTGGCGAGTGCATCGCCTGCGCTCTCCTTATATTCTGGAGCCAATACAATGGTGGCCTTTACCACCATACCGCGAATGTCATCAGGAACTCCCGTGATGGCGCATTCCACCACAGCAGGGTGAGTCATCACGGCACTTTCCACTTCAAATGGTCCGATGCGATAGCCCGAACTCTTGATGATGTCATCGGTGCGACCCACAAACCAGCAATAACCTTCTTCATCGCGATAAGCAACGTCGCACGTATGGTAAAGCCCATCGTGCAAAACTTGACGGGTCATCGCATCATCACGATAGTAACCACGGAAAAGTCCCAAAGGGTGATGCCCATCTTGAGGCATTCTTATGACGATTTCTCCCTTTTCACCAACCTCTGCAGACGTACCGTCAGGGCGAATGATGTCTAGGTTGTAAATTGGATTGGCAACGCCCATAGAACCAGGACGCGGTTCTACCCAGGGGAAGGTAACAATGAGAGGAGTTGTCTCGGTTTGGCCAAAAGCTTCTGTCATTTTCAATCCAGTTCCTTTTTGGAAGGCTTCAAACACTGATGGGTTTAAGGCTTCGCCAGCTGTTGTCGCGTGTTCGAGTGCAGAAAGGTCGTAATCATTTAAGTTTTCGCGCACCATAAAGCGATAGACTGTGGGGGGCGCGCAGAAGGAAGTGATGCGATAGTCTTGAATGAGTTGCAACATTGTGGCTGCATCAAAACGTTCGTGATCGTAGACAAAGATAGCTGCTCCGATAATCCATTGTCCATAGAGCTTTCCCCACGCTACTTTTGCCCAACCTGTGTCTGCTACGGTGAGGTGCAAACTGTCTTCGTGCAATTGCTGCCAATACTTTGCGGTGACAATGTGTCCGAGAGGATAAGCAAAGTTGTGGGTCACCATCTTGGGATTTCCTGTTGTGCCTGAAGTGAAATAGAGAAGCATAATGTCGTCATTGCTGTTTACTGGCACAGAAGAACGAACAAAGGGGGCGGCTTCTTGTAGACCACGATGGAAATCGTGCCAACCTTCTTCAGGTGCATTGATGGCAATGCGGTGTTTCACCGTTGGACAATGGGGCAAAGCAACGTTGATTTTGTCTTGCATCTCGTGCTCTTCCGTGCAGATGATAGCACAAATGTCGGCTGCATTGCAACGATATTCAATGTCTTTTGGGGTGAGCAAGTGGGTGGCAGGGATCGCTACGGCACCAATTTTGTGAAGTCCTAAAATGGCTACCCAAAATTCGTAGCGTCTCTTGAGCATCAGCATCACCATATCACCACGTCCAATGCCGATGGATTGGAAGAAGGACGCAGCTGCGTCAGAGAGGCGTTTCATCTCACCAAAAGTGAAGTCGTGGTGAAGTCCGTGCTCATTGACCCAGCAAAGTGCGCGTTTTTCGGGGTGTTGAGCAGCCCAACCATCGACAATGTCGAAAGCAAAGTTGAAGTTGTCAGGGACATCTATATGAAATCCTTTGGCAAATTCCTCGGTGGACGAGAAATCGGAAGTTTTGAGATATCTTTCTATCATAGTTGTAGTTATAAAAAAAGGCAGTATCCGAGCTATTGACTAGGATATTGCCATGAATGTGTTCGTGAAAAAGAGAAACCGGCGCTTTGTGCGCAGTGTTTAGTTTTAACTCCAATCTGTTATTAGACCGTTATAGTGCAGAATGTTATGGAGAAGGTAACTTCCTGTCTTCTAAATAAAATCTGTTCAGGAGCTAATGACAGATTTGGGTTTAAGTCTGGTATTGCGGCAGATTGTTTGGATTTTCCAATGTGCGCCTAAGAATAATCGCGTTGAGATGTCGCTATCTGTAGCCTAAGTGAAGGACAAGAAGAGAGGTGTGTGCGATATTCCTAGGCAAATATACAAACAAAACGAAGTTCTAGCAAGTATTCTTTGAGAAAAGACAAGCGAAAAGTCTTATTGTAACAGAAATTTAGGACTTACTCTGTACTTACTATTCAAATGCGCGCCAGACATTTAGTTGTTGTGGGTAAGGGGCTGTGACACTGATAAGTTGTTTCGAAACGGGATGAACGAACTCAATGTGCCGTGCGTGAAGGCAGATGCTACCGTCGGGATTGGAACGTGGAGCTCCGTATTTTAGGTCACCGCGGATGGGGTAGCCAATGGTAGCCAACTGACAACGTATTTGGTGATGGCGGCCGGTGTAGAGATTTACTTCGAGGAGTTGTGTGTTGTCGCCTACTTTGAGAATAGTGGCATCAAGACTAGCACATTTAGAGCCAGGCACTTCGTGGAGATGTGCGTAGGCTTTGTTTTGTCGTTCGTTGCGAGTCAGAAAATGCACCAAGTTAGTGGGACTTCCTATAGAGAGTTGTGGTTGTCCACTTCGCGCTAAAGGAATGTTGGGAGTAATGGCATGATAGGTTTTGTGCACTTTTCCAAGTCGAAACATTTCGTTGAGTCGCGAAAGTGCTTTTGAAGTGCGTGCATAGACAACAACCCCACTTACCGGACGGTCTAAACGGTGAACAATACCCAAGAATACTTCGCCTGGTTTGGCATATTTCTCCTTGATATAGGCTTTTACAGCGTCTGCTAAAGTGGAGTCGCCTGTTTTGTCGCCTTGCACGATTTCTCCAGCGGCTTTATTTACAATGATGATATGATTGTCTTCGTAGAGAACTTCCATATGATAGGAAAAACTAACTTGAATGTGAGTGCGCCTGGGGAGTACAATGTGAGAAAGAGGAAGGATAAAGACTATATCTTAGACTAAAATCCCAATTGGATTAGTGACGGTCTTTCTAATAGTTGTACTGGTGCGTTGATGGAGAGAGAAAAAGGAAAGTGCCGAGTAGCTCCGAAGAAGCCGCTCGGCACTATTGACTTTAGATAAGCAGATTAGGTGTTCATACCTCCGTCTACCTGAATCACTTGACCAGTGACATAGGAAGAAAGATCGGAAGCAAGGAATACCGCTACGTTAGCAACGTCTTCAGCTTGGCCACCACGACGGAGAGGGATTTGTTTCATCCACTCCTTGCGCACTTCTTCAGAAAGTTGGTGAGTCATTGCTGTTTCGATGAAACCAGGAGCGATGGCATTAGCACGCACACCGCGACTACCCATTTCTTGTGCAACACTCTTGGCAAGGGCAATCATACCAGCCTTAGAAGCTGCATAGTTGGCTTGTCCGGCGTTGCCGTGTACACCTACGACACTTGACATATTGATGATGGAACCACCACGTTGGCGCATCATAATGGGAAGGCAAGCGTGTACGAAGTTGAAAGCAGACTTCAAGTTGACATTGATAACTGCATCCCATTGCGCTTCTGTCATACGGAGCATCAAACCATCTTTAGTGATACCTGCATTGTTCACCAATACGTCAATTTGTCCGAAGTCTTCGTGAATCTTCTTCACTACTTCTGCAGTTTCTTCAAAGTTAGCTGCGTTGCTACCATAAGCCAAGCACTTCACGCCTTTTGCTTCGATTTCTTTGCGAGTTTCTTCGCCGCTTTCGTCAATAACGAGGTCGGTGAATGCGATGTTTGCACCTTCTTCTGCAAACTTGAGAGCGAGAGCCTTACCGATGCCACGAGCAGCACCAGTGATTAAGGCTGTTTTTCCTGTTAAGAGTCCCATATTTGATTATATATTTATGGAGATAATGATATTACAATTGTGGTGGAGTGGGGGCACCAAGGGCGCGGCTGATGAGACGTTCAACAACTTGTACGCTTTCTTCCATAGAAAGTCCTTGGCCTAAACGGTCGAACATAAAAGGAACCTCAATTCCTTTAATGGCATAATGGATGACATCAGCCGTGAGATTGATGTGATCTAATTTGAAAATCCCCTTGTCTACTCCTTCTCTCAAGATGCTACGTAGGGCGTGTAGTTCTTCTAGGTCAAACTTACGGCGCACACGTTCAACTTTGTGGATGTCACTAAAGAATTCTGCGCGAAGAGAGCCATTGCGCTTCACAACATCTTCAATGAGAAATAGGTGGGTGTAGATGATTTTTACGATTTTCTCTTGAGGGTTTATGGGCAAATTGACCACTTTGTCCATTTCCTCAGAAAGATGTTCCAACTCATCTTCGATAACTGCATAATAGATGTCTTCCTTACTGTTGAAGTAAGTGTACATCGTACGTCTTCCTTTCTGGGAAGCTTGCGCAATATCGTTCATCGTGATGCCATCAAATCCTTTTTTGGCAAAGAGTTCACGAGCAACGGCAATGAGTTTTTGACGAGTTTTACTGATGGACATAGGGCGGACAATGAGTTTCTGCTGCAAAGTTACGCATTTTTTCTCTAAGTGTGCAGTTTTTGCCGTGTTTTTCCTCGATGGCGATCAATGGATGCAATGATATTGGCCAAAGAACTCTTGAAGTGAGGGGAAAAACGTGGGAGGAGAAGAAAGAAAAGCATTGCAACTTATGCGTGACTTGGGAAAAGTTTGAGCAAAAGATGCAATGCTATAATGAATAATGCGTTGATGATAGCTGATTAGCAGCTGCGCTTGATCATTTCGCGCATCAAATCAGCCATAATGGGTTGAACGGAGTTCGCAGCCTTTTGAACTTCTTCGTGGCTCACCTTTACAATTTTTCCTTCTACTCCAAGGTCGGTGATGATGGAAATGCCAAACACGCGGATTCCTGTGTGGTGCGCCACAATGACTTCGGGCACGGTGGACATTCCTACCGCATCTCCTCCCAAACGATGGTACATCTTGTATTCTGCAGGAGTTTCGAATGTGGGGCCTTGCGTGCCAACGTAGACTCCTTCAACGTAGTGAATGCCTTTTTCTTGAGCTATGGTACGAGCCAACTCAAGAAGTTCGGGACTATAGGCTGTGCTCATGTCTGGAAAGCGAGGACCTGTGGGAAAATTCTTACCGCGAAGAGGATGCTCGGGGAAGAAATTGATGTGGTCTGTGATAAACATCAGGTCGCCAATGGCGAAATCTGGATTTACACCTCCAGAGGCATTGGAAACGAAGAGTGTTTTTATGCCAAGTTCGTGCATTACACGGATGGGGAAGGTGACTTGTTTCATATCGTATCCTTCATAGTAATGGAAACGTCCTTGCATTGCCAATACTTCTTTGTCGCCCAAGCGGCCAAAGATGAGACATCCAGAATGTCCCTCCACGGTGGAGATGGGGAAATTGGGGATTTCTGCGTAGGGAAATCTTTCTATCACTTCTATTTCTTCGGCCAATCGTCCAAGTCCTGTGCCTAAAACGATGGCAGTGGTGGGACGAAGTGAGGTGTGGTTCTTAATCCACTGTGCTGTTTCTTGTATTTGAGCTAACATAACACTGTATAATCTTTCGAAGAGTCTCCGTTTGGTCGAAGAGCACTTGCACGGTTATGGGAATAGGTTGTATCTTTTGTTGTACGCTTGCAGGAAGATTGAGTTGTTCCAAGCGTACTGCGTCTTTTTCGGTGGTGAAAAGAGTGGAGTAGTGAGTGGCTTCTTCGAGGATGCGCGCCTTATCTGCAGCTGAAAAGTGATGATGGTCTGCAAAAGCAAGGTGCTTTATTCGGATGCCTTGCGCTTGCAAATGGCTTACTAATGGCTCTGGCCTGGCAATTCCTGTGATGAGAAGTGCGTTGTCTACCTTTGGGAGAGCTGGATAACCGACAGCAGTGAAAAATATCGGCAACTCCTCTCGTGAAGGATGCAGAGGATGTGCTTGCCGGAGCGCAGTGTCTTTTTCTTTTTGTTGTGAAGAAGAAAGCTGTGCAGGGCATTTGGTGACCACTACAACATCTGCGCGCACTGCACCGCTGAGATTTTCTCGCAAGCGTCCCGCAGGAAGCAGAGTGTCTTTGTCGTAAGTGCGCGAGAAATCAGTGAGTAAGATATTCAATCCTGGCGATACATAGCGATGTTGAAAGGCATCGTCTAACACAATCACATCTGGTGGAGCAGGAAACGTCAACAGTTTTTCAATGCCAACGACGCGTTTCTCGCAGACTACTCCTATATAATTGTGTTGCGCAAAGTGCCGAAATAGTTGTAGAGGCTCATCTCCCACTTCGTCTGCAGAACTCGAAGCTGTAATGTGGCGGAAACCTTTTGTTTTTCGGCCATAACCTCTAGACAAAACAGCCACTCGGTAGTTCATTTGTAGCAACTGTTCTACAATCCACTGTGTGTGAGGAGTCTTTCCTGTTCCGCCTACTGCGAGATTGCCCACACCAATAATAGGAATGTCGAATCGCCGCGTAGGAAGAAGGCCGTTGTCAAAAGCCCTGTTGCGCAAACGCGTCACTCCATCGTAGCACCACGAAAAAGGAAGTAAAATCCCTCGTAGGAGATGGTGGAGAAAATGGGAAGACATACTGTGGGATACTATTTATAACAGCAGAAAAAGGTGACGCTTGGGAATGATGCTCAAAGAAATGAGAAGGTACAAGCGGTTTTAGGGCTGTTTATTTGAAATGAATCGCAAAAGGTATGCGTGCTTGCATATAATTGTGTTGCTCAACTTGGCGAAGCATTTGCAAAGGTTCGTAGTATTCTCCTAGCGTTGTACGAAGTTGGCGTTCCATATAGTTGTCACTATTTACGTCTGATTTGAAGCGATCAAACCAACTAGCCGCTGCAGGATATGACGCTACACCATAATCTTGAACTTTTGCAAGTTTGGCGGCATAGGAAACGGCTTCGTTGAGATTACCCAACTGGTCTACCAAACCGATTTCAAGGGCTTTTCTCCCTGTCCAAACGCGACCTTGACCAATTTTGTCCACATCGGCTGCGGTCATCTTGTGACCAGCAGCGGTTCTACCATCAGCCACGCGTTTTAAGAAGAGCGTATAACCGTGATTTACGTGCTTTTGCAACGCAGCTCCTCCCATTTCGTCAATTTTCAATCCGCGTGCTCCGAAGTCGGAAGCGCGATTTGTCTTAACGACATCGAAGTTCAAACCGAGTTTTTGGGTGAGGAATCCACTCGCTTCGGGAATCATAGCAAAGATACCAATAGAACCTGTGATGGTGGTGGGGTCTGCAAAGATGCGATTGGCTCCGCAGGCCATATAATAGCCACCAGAAGCCGCTACTCCTCCCATAGAAATGACAACTGGTTTCTTTTGTTTGAGTAATTGTATGGCACGCCACATTTGTTCACTAGCATATGCTGAGCCACCGCCTGAGTTGATGCGAAGCACCACGGCTTTGATATCGTCGTTTTTGGTAAGAGCATCCAAATCGCTCACAACTTTGTCGCCAACAATTTCGTCATCTCCTCCCATAAGTGCGCCAGTTCCTGCAACGTCAACGATGTTTCCGCTTGCATAATATACTGCAATATTTTCAGCACCTTGTGGTTGCTCCAAAGCAGCGAGAGTGCTGGGGTCTACCATACTGAAGTCTTCGCCAGCGCGTTGGTGTAGTTGTTCGCGTACTTGGTCAATGTAGGTGAGTTCATCGACCATTTTTAGTTTCTTATAGTCTTGAGCATCGGCCAGTGCCAAATATCTGTCTGCATAAGCGTTGAGACTATCAGACGAAATGTTGCGAGAAGCTCCAACAGAGGTGCAAATGTCCTTCCACAAGCCACCAATAAGCACTGACATCTGTAGGCGGTTGGCTTCACTCATTTGTTTCAAGGTGAAAGGTTCAACAGCACTTTTAAATGTACCAACTTTGAAGACTTGAGCTTTGACACCTAGTTTCTCCATAAGGCCAGTGTAGAAAGTGCTTTGGTGAGCAATGCCGTGCCAATCGAGTAAGCCGCTAGGATTGAGGAACACTTTGTCTGCAACAGAAGCTATGTAATAAGCTCCTTGCGTGTAACTATCTGCATAAGCAATGATCCATTTCTTGCTTTTCTTGAAGTCCAGCAGAGCGCGACGCAATTCTTCGTTGGTTGCGTAGTCTGATTGCAAAGCACCTCCCTCAATATAAATACCTTTAATGTTATTATTGTCTTTGGCTACTTGGATAGCGCTGATAAGCACATCAAGGCCTTGTGCCTCTGTCGCACCATTGCTTCCGAAGATACTTGCAATTGGGTTGTCAGCAGGGGCTTGGTCTGTAATGCTACCACTCAGTGAAATTTTCAATACAGAGTTATCACTCACTGTTGGGGTGTCTTCGCCAGAGGCTAAGACAGCTATCAACATCACAAAGAACATTATGCAAGAAAATGCGCCCACAGCCATAATACCAACGAAGGTGGCAAGCACATTAAGCCAAAACTGTTTCATATTATAGGAGAGAGTTTTAGGTTTTGATGATAGATATTGCTTATAATCAGATGTTTTAAGCGATGTTATTCGATGACTAGTTCAACGGGGCAATGGTCGCTGCCGAAAATTTCTTGATGAATATCAGCCGACACTAACTTATCGTTGAGGCGCTGCGATGTAACAAAGTAGTCGATGCGCCATCCTGCGTTCTTCTCCCGCGCTTTGAAGCGATAACTCCACCACGAATAACTGTCGGTGAGGTCAGGGTTAAAGAAACGATAGGTATCGGTGAAGCCTGCCGCCAAAAGATTCGTGAATTGGTTGCGCTCTTCGTCCGTAAATCCTGCATTCTTGCGATTTGACTTAGGATTTTTGAGGTCGATTTCTTGGTGCGCCACGTTCAAGTCACCGCAAATAACCACTGGTTTATGCTCATCAAGTTGTTGAACATAGGCGCGGAAAGCGTCATCCCACGTCATTCTGTAGTCTAAACGACGCAAACCATCTTGCGAATTTGGGGTGTAGACAGTGACAAGATAGAGATGTTCAAATTCTAAAGTGATAACGCGACCTTCGTGATCGTGTTCGTCGATGCCCAATCCATAGCGAACGCTAAGAGGTTTGATGCGCGTGAAAATGCAAGTGCCAAAATAGCCTTTCTTTTCGGCATAATTCCAATAACTTTCGTAGCCGCCAAAAGAAATGTCTATTTGGCCTTCTTGAAGTTTGGTTTCTTGCAGGCAGAAGCAGTCTGCGTCTAGTTATCCAAAGCGTTCTTCAACACCTTTTTCGCGACAAGCGCGGAGACCATTGACATTCCAAGAGATAAATTTCATCATAGTTTTTGTGTGTATCTGTGTTTACAACAATTGTTTGAGCATTTGCCTAAGGCAGCGTCGGACTTAGAGGAACAACACCTCGGGATGCAACATAATTCCGAACTTTTGCTGCACGTCTTGTTGGATGCGTTGTGACAAATCTGCCACTTCTTTGCCTGTGGCACCGCCTTTGTTGATTAAAACAAGGGCTTGTTGAGGGTGAACACCTACGTTACCCAGCGTTTTCCCTTTCCAACCGGCTTGTTCTATGAGCCACCCTGCGGGTATTTTCACGCCATTGGTCATTGCATAATGGGGCATAGCAGGATAAAGTTCCAATAAACGTGCAGCCACTTCAGAAGAAACAATAGGATTCATAAAGAAAGAACCCGCGCTACCAATGACTTTGGGGTCGGGAAGTTTTGCACTTCTAATGTCGATAATGGCTTGGCGCAAATCTTTTGCTTGAGCAGCCTCAACTGTTATCCCCATTTCTTCCAAACGCTGTGGCACTGATTTGTGAGAAAGTATTGGAGTAAAGTTCTTCTTAAGGCGGAAAGTGACGTGTGTAATGATATATTTCCCTCGCCATTCGCTTTTGAATTCGCTGAAACGATAGGCATAATGACAATCATCGTGGAGCAACGTGACCATTTGTTGCGTGGCCACTTCCAATGCTTCCACTGCAACAATCAAATCTCCAGCTTCTACGCCATATGCCCCCACATTTTGCACTGCAGAAGCCCCCACTTCTCCAGGAATATGGGAGAGATTTTCCAAACCATAATAGTGGTGTGCAATCATCAGAGCGATGAAATCGTCCATTTCTTCGCCTGCGCCCACTCTTATGTCCACGGTGGTATCCGTTTCTTCTATCTTCTCCCAACCTTTAATACCACTATGTAAGATAACACCTTCAAAGTGTGGCTGAACAAACAGAAGATTGCTACCTGCCCCAATGTGCAACCAATGTTGCTCGCCTATTTGGGAAAGGGCGGTGCGTAGTTCTTCTACAGAAGTATATTCTAGAAAAGCATCACAAGTAGCAGCTATGCCAAAAGTGTTGTGAGCGGTGAGCAAATAAGCCATATCTCAAAGAGAAAGTGGTTGGAGATGAAAGAACGAAAGGACGTTGGTAAATTTTACTAGAAGTCTACGCGTTAATTATCTAATTGCGTAAGAATCCATTCGCCATTTTTCTTTTTAAAAGTCAATGTGCTTGTCATACCCCCCGAGAGAGAAGAAATGGAAAGTATGCGAAGTTTCGAATTCTTGTAGGTTTGTCCGTAGAGAATGTTGGTGAGTTGCGTCCGTGGTAGTTCAGGAGCAAAATCTTTCCATTGTGCCGCTGAAATAGTTCCTTTGATTCTTTGGAAATTATCCTCGTCGTAGGTGGAGAATTTCAATGATTCAGCTACGTGTGTACTTTGAAAATTATCGTCAGTGGCGAAACGGTGATAGAATTGATAGAAATCGCTATTGACACTTTCCTCCATTGATTGGTCGTTGAGCGCAACAAGTCGCCATTCTCCGGATTTGCGTTCAAAGTGGTAGCTCTTCACACGCTGATGTTCCAGGTTAAGCTCTTCGACAACCACCTTTTTCACAGTCGTGTCTTTCGCCATCTTTGCTCCTTTGTGGCTATCAAAAATAAGTGTGTAGACTTCGTGTGCAGCATACATTCTATCAAACTTCCAAGCATTGCGGGCAATGTGTTTTGTTTGTCCATCAATGGTGTAGGGCAGTGGGAAACTAATGCGCGAACGTTGGAATCTCCGGTTTTTCATAAAGGCAAAAGCAAAATCATCAAAGAATTCGTCGGCCTTTTTAGGAGGAGCAATGGTGTCTTGTGCTTCCAATATAGAATCGGAAGCAGTCGCTGTTGTGTCTGTTTGGCTTGAATCAACAGTAGGAACGGCCTCTGTTGGGACATCATTACGATGTTTACAACCTCCCATAAGGAGGACTGTGCCTGTTGCTATGAAGAAGAGCGTGTGAAGCTTCATATTTTTTGTGATATATCGTGACAAAGGTACATAAATTCTAGGAATATACAAAACGAAAAGCGAGGCTTTTTAGCCTCGCTTATCATTTTCTACAACTACTGTTGTGCGTTTTTGTTGTTACGATGCAGACCGCTAGTGCGTTTTGTGGAAGAAAAGTCTGCTACAATGGGTTATTCAAATCCTAGATGCTTCCACCAAGCATCGTTGCCTTGGAGATATTTTTCAAACCAAGCCATAATTGCATCTTGCCATTCATTACGTGTCTTGTAATCTGTGACAAAGTGGTTGGCATCTTTGATTTGGATGTAACTCACAGGGCGTCCCAATATACGAAGTGCCGTGAAAAGTTGCTGACTTTCATTAGTCGGCACATTGGTATCGGCTGTTCCGTGGAGCAGCAATAGGGGAGTGTGGATCTTGTCTGCATTAAACAAAGCCGATTGTTTGGTGTAAAGATCAGGATTGTTCCAAGGATAAGAACCATATTGCGCTGTTTCACCATAGGTGTGTCCCCAGTATCCACCGCCCCAATAGGAAGCAATGTTAGAGATACCTGCGTGACTGATGGCTGCTGCAAAGATGTTGGTGCGGGTTTGCAGATGTTCTGTCATAAAACCACCATAACTCGCTCCCATACAACCCACTTTTGTGGCATCAACATAGGGATGTTCTTTCAAGAAAGTCTTAGTACCTTCTATAATATCGTCTGCCGACATTTTTCCCCACGTGTTGATGTGACGAGCTGCGAACTCTTCTCCAAATCCGATGCTACCAGAAGGCTCAACGACCAATACCACGTAGCCCATATTAGCGAATACTGAGAGAGGATAGTGCGATTCTAAAGTGCGAGTGACGGGCATGCAACCACCATAATAGTAAACAATCATAGGATACTTGCGTGTGGCATCAAAGTTGTTGGGAAGGTGATAGAATCCTTCTACAACATCTCCGCGAGAAGTTGTGAATTTCCAAGGAGTGCAACTTGCAACAGCACGGTTGCCAAAGGCTTTTTGGAAAGATACTTCACCAAAAGGTTTACAGTTAGGGGCTGTATTGTTGAGTTCTGCCAAATAACCATTTCGCGAGGTTGTTCCTGTTTGTCCGAAAAACGCAATGCGTGGTTTGCGTGTTTGCGACATTGTAAAACCTTCTACAATGGTAACAGGCAACTTCAAGCGTGTGCGTTGTCCATTCTTGGGATT
>CAJPLH010000033.1 GCA_905371275.1 Prevotellaceae bacterium | reverse complement strand
TAACAAAAGGGAGGGGGAACAGAGAAACTTACACACTTTTTCGGACAATACCTTTGATGTAGGTGCTGATTATTAAACGACACCTCTTGCAATATAAAATGAAAACAGCGCAATAGCTTTGAGGCTATTGCGCTGTTTGTTTTGTTCAGGATCTAATGACCGGTCGGAGATTATTCAGAAGGTTTATTGTGCCGATTTTGTGGTGTCTGCAGTTGTAGACGAACTTGCGGTGTTGGTGCTGCTCATGCTAGAGGGCATAGGGATGAAACCGCGGGTGCGGCGCACTTCGTAGCGAGTGAGTTGTTCGTCAGAACGGAAACGGTCGCCTTGAAGGTCGCGGTCGGGGGTGACGATGTGCATCGGTACATTGGAATAAAATTCGTGTTTCTCGTTGTCCCAATAGAGTTGCTGACTGGTATAGGTGGTGCCGTCTTGCAGATTTCTCACGCGCACTCTACCACGAAGTTCCCAGAGTTTTTGGTCGTACCAGTAGGCTGTGTCGGCCGTGATGTAGAGGTCTACATTGAATTTGGCATCGTAGCGTTGCAGGAAGATGCCCTTGAGAAATTCGTTGCGCGGAGGATGTGTGCGGTCAAAGAAGCGCCATTCTTCTGTCATAATTTTATAGCGTACAACACCAGAATCACTGATGAGTTTGGAAATGCCGTAACTCGTCATCAGCGGTAAGGAATCGCGATGTCGCACTGCAGCAGCTTGGGGAGGAGCATCGTTGCCACAAGCTCCCAAACCGATGGCTAGGGTGAGAAGGAAGAAGGGAATGAGTTGGCGCATATCGATGTGAAACGCAGTGAGGAGAAGAAGATGCTGTCCTCCGTAGAGTCGAAGGGCGAGTTATGGTCGATGGAGTTGAGTTATGATGAGTTGTGCCGGTAGGTGGGGGAAAATAAAGTTGAGTGTAGTAGGAACTTAGTCTACCAACCACTTTTTGAACCATCGCTCGTTGAAAGTGACTCCAATGGTGAGGAGGAAATTGCGCTCGGTGAGGGCATTTGAGCCTTGCAAACGCAGTTGCTCGTAGGAAGCACTGAGATTGAGATAACTACGGTTGTTGTAGTTGGTGAGGATGGGCAATGCCACACCAGCCGTAGCGACGAAGGTGTCGGCACTCTTTCGTCCATTGACGAGTGTGTAGGGGGTGGAGTAGCTTGCTCCAAGGCGATAGCGCACACGACCCGACCAAGTGTAGCCTTGAGGAGCAGGTACGTATTCCAATCCCATAGAGATTTTGTCTAAGTCGGTGAAGTTGTCGGACGTACTGCGCAAGGTGACACCTGAGGTGCCGTCGTGGGCAAGGGTTTCGGCTTGTTTGGCTTTCGACCAGTCTTGGTGCGTGTAGTCCACAGCTAGACGTAGACGCTCATTGTGTTGCCACATCAAACCCGCTCCAAAGGTGTTGGGCAGACTGTAGGCGTTTTCAATGGAGAAAGCGTGAGAAGAGGTGATGCCACGATTGGCTACGAATTGGTTGTCCACAGTGGTGGTGCCGGGGAGTGTGTGCGCTGGTGCAAAGGTCAAACCGAGGGTGACTGCGTTTTGAGGGTTGAGTCGTGCGGTGTATTGTGCACCAAAATCAAAGTGGAGTGCGCGGATTTCTGTTTCATAAGCCACACGAGGACTTGGCACTGAGGCATCGGTGAACGAGGTGGTGGCGGTGTGTGAGGTGACTCCCCAAAGATAGCTGGCATTGACACCGATGGAAAGATTGCGGAAAGGAGCATATCCCAATCCAACGTAAGCGCGATGCAAGCCGCCTTCACCATTGTATTGACGAACGGTGGTGAGTTCTGAGAATCCGTGTTTGAAGGTTACATCATTGGTCTTGATGTTGTAGCCCACTTGTGAGAAGGGACGAAGACCAAATGAAATACCTAAACCTGGACGTATGCGAAAGCCACCAGCGAGATAGTCGAAATATGCGCGACTGCTCGTGTTGCTGTGGTGCTGCGCATTTGTGGTGCGTGTGCCTTGCAACGTGGCGGCTACGTCCAAAAGGAAGGTGAGGGAATCGAGATGTGCATAAGATGCAGGGTTTGTAGCGTTGAGTTGCTTGCCATCGTACCATCCATAGCCTGTTCCTGCCATGGCTTTATTGAAACCCAGCGAACCATCGGTGATGCGTCCCACACCATAGCGTGTGAAAGGAGAGTTGATGCCCGTTTCTTGAGCGAAAGTAGCGAGGGAAACGGAGGACAGCAAGAGAGCAGAGAGCAGTATTTTTTTCATACAGAGAAATCTTGTGAAGAAAAAGTGTGTGCGAGGTGGACGAAGACCAGATGGTTAGTGCCACGCTCAGTGTGGAAAGAGCGAAAGGCGCGATGTGCAGTGCTTAGGGTTGTTTAGGGCAGTGCATAAAGTCCGCGCGCTACGAGATATTCGTCTGCAAAGATACGATTATCTGTGGCAATAGCATCACTTTCATCGGCAAAGTTGCACGTTTGGGTAGAAATGTTGAAATCGTAGCGATTTCCTCCCGTTAAAAATGCGCAGCAATTGGGGTATTTTGCGCGCACTTGTGCAATATATCCCATGATTTCGTGGTGGATGCCCCATATTGCTCCGCTACGGAGTGCGGTGAGTGTGTCGTATCCCCAAGAGGGGTGAGCGCCTTGGGCAGTGACAAGGGGCAATCTTGCGGTGTGGTGGTGCATGGCTTTGAGACGCATATCCAATCCCGGACTGATGTTTCCTCCTAAATAGTGACCATCGGAACGAAGAAGATCGAAAGTGATGCAGGTGCCAGCATCAATGACCAAAACCGTGTGGTGGGGCAGGAGCGACTGTGCTCCCAAAACGGCAGCTAAGCGATCGGCTCCCAGTGTTTCGGGCGTGCGATAGCCGATGGTGATGCCAGCTGGAGGAGAAGTGGGAAGAAGTTGCTGTACGTGGCAAGGCAAATCTTCCAAAAAGAGTGTGAGCGCGGTAGGCACTGTACCCACTGCACACCAACAAATGCGCTGAATGTTGGAGTGTTGCTCAAGCATCTGTTGGAGTTGCGCTACCAAGTGTTGGTGCGTCACAGAATTGTGCTCCAAAATGGCGGTTTGCGCGGCGGTGTTCCCAGTGGTTCGTGCAGTGGTCTGTGCACTGAAGAGGGTGAGTTTCGCGCGCGTGTTGCCGAGATCGATGGTGAGCGTCATAGGGAAAAGAGGGGAAATAATGAGGATTTAGGAGCAAAGTTACGGCCTATTGAGAAAAAAAGCAAGTTTTATCTTTGTATTTCGCTGAGTAGCCACTAACTTTGCTGTAGAAATGGTCATCTGACAACAGTGATTTTATGAATACCAACGAACAAACCCTCCACCAGATTGAACGAGCCCTCAAGAAGACGGCCGAAAAGTTTGCTGTGATTTCTCAAGAAGATACAGTGCTCACCGACTTCTATTTGCTCGTGCGACAAGAGAGTGGGGAACTCCTCGTTTTTGACGATGATGAACGCGAAATTACGCGTTGTGTTGTGGAAGAATGGATTGGCAATGCTAGCGAATCGTTCTACAACGATATTCAACCTGTGTTGCGCACCGCGATAAAGCGTTGCGAAGCGTTGCTCGAAAATATGCCCGTGTTGCGCCCTTGTGCCTTTGTATTGCTCGACGATGAGCAACAAACGGTGGCGGAGCTCTTCCTCATTGACGATGATACGATGATTTTGGGACAAGAACTCATGGTGGGACTGTCGGATGACTTGGAGGATTTTTGGAAAAAACTTTCTGCAGAATGATGAATGCACTGAATTCCAATGAACAGTCCGTGCCTGCAACGGATGTTGAACGTTTGACGCAGGCTTTGCTGCAAATTGATGCGGTGAAGGCGCAGTGTGCAGAGGAGGAGGTCAAGAACTTCTTGTTGCGCGGGCTTTCGTCTATGACATCTGTGGGTGAAACTGACAAATGTTCGTCGGCTTTGATGCAAGGTTTAATGCATCTGGCACTTGAGCACGTGAAAGATCGTGAGTTTATGGCACGACTTGAGCAGCGTCCGCAAAGTTTGGCTTGCGATGTGTGGAGATTTCAAAATAAGAAAGAGAAATGGGTGGCTTTTGTGGGTTTGCTCGAAGGTCGTCCTTATGAGATTTTCACGGGTTTGCAAGACGATGAAGAAGGGATTGTGTTACCGAAAAGCGTGAATGCCGGTTGGATTGTCAAAAACACTAATCCCGATGGTCCGTCTCGCTATGACTTTTCATTTCAAAATCGAAGAGGATATAAGACCACTGTAGAAGGACTTTCAGGACGCTTTAATAAGGAGTATTGGAACTACGCCAAACTCATTTCGGGCGTGCTGCGCCATGGTATGCCGGTGGAGAACGTGATTAGACTCATCGATTCCTTGCAGTTGGAAAGCGACACCATCAACACGTGGAAGGTGGGGGTGGTACGCGCACTCAAAAAATATGCTAATAACGTGGGAGATGCCGATGACTCCTTGACGCAAGACTAAAAAGAACGGAGCAAACAACCGTTGATTTGCTTATGCAGACTTCAAATTCCTCACCTCACGCGGAGGTTGCATCGTTAGAAAATGACAAAACTTCGCAGCAAATTTCGCATTCTCCTTTGGAAATGGATTTTTCTCCCTCAAAAGCAGATTTTTCTTCCACGGAAATGAACTCATCTCTCTCAAAAGTAGAATTCTCTCTCTTAGAAATCAGTCTTAAAGATTTGCATTTCTATGCGTATCACGGTGTTTTGCCGCAAGAGCGCGTGGTTGGTGGACGATTCACAATGCAAATACATTTGATGGTGCAACCTAGTTTGGAGGCCATCTTCCACGACAATCTCGAAGGCACGGTGAGTTACGCAGAAGTTTATGCCTTAGCAAAAGAAGTGATGGCGCATCCCTCTCAACTTTTGGAACACGTGGCTGCACGTATGTTGCAAACCATCTTGGCGCACTTCCCTCAAGTGGTGCGTGCCACGGTGGAAGTGCAAAAGGATAATCCTCCGATGGGAGCTGCACTCAGTGGTTGTAGTGTGCGCCTTTCAGCCAGTCGTGCTGAAGTACAAATTTAAGCGCGGCTTTTACCAGGATATTGGCTCTCTTTGCTGACTCTCTTTCAAATGTTAGAACCCTTTGTTTATTTCTTCCCTAAATATCCCCTATGAGCATGATCAAAATAAGAACACTTTTCTACACTTTGTTGCTTGGACTCGGTTTTAATCAAGCGATTCCAGCAGTTGCAGCTCATTCCGCTGAGACGCGTCCCGAAGACAAAACAGGCATCAAGCTCAAGGATGTTGCCGATGGTGTGTACACCCCTGGTTATATCTATGGTGTGCATCCACTCAATGATGGTGATAGTTATTCGCAACTCTCCGACGATGGTAAACGCATCGTTCGCAGTTCATTTAAGACGGGAAAAGAAGTAGGGGTGATTTTTGATGTGGAAAAGGCGCGTGGCACCACAAAGCTCTCGCGAATCGATGGCTACATCATGAGTCCTGATGAGCAAAAAATCTTGTTGCGCACGCAGACAAAAGCGGTTTATCGTCGCACATCAACGGCTGTTTATTACATCTATGACGTAGCAAATGGCAAGTTTACTCCCCTTTCTGATGGTGGACCGCAGATGTCCCCTCGTTTTTCTCCCGATGGAAATGTTGTAGCATTTGTGCGCGATAACAATCTCTTTGTGGTGAAACTCCTCTATGGTAATGCTGAAACGCAAGTGACCAAAGACGGTAAGCGCAATGAAATCATCAATGGTATCCCCGACTGGGTCAATGAAGAAGAATTTTCCACCAATGCTTCTTTCGATTTCACAGCCGATAGTCAGATGTTGTGCTGGGTGCGCTACGATGAATCGAAAGTACCAGTGTATCGTATGCAGATGTTTGAAGGACAATCTCCACGTCATCCCGAATATGCCGAATATCCTGGCACCTACGACTATAAATATCCCATCGCTGGTGCGCAAAACTCCACGGTTTCTGTGCATAGCTATGATCTCAAAAGTCGTGCAACGCGACAGCTTGCTGTGCCACTCCCTGAAGAAGGATACATCCCTCGCATTGTGGCTACGAGCGATGCGGATAAACTTGCGGTGGTGACGCTCAATCGTCATCAATCGCAAATGGATCTTTATATGGTGAATCCACGTAGTGGGGTAGCAAAACTTGCGCTGCGTGAAACCAATGAGCGTTATCTCCGAGAAACCGCCTATACTCAATTGAAATTCTATCCAGGACATTTCGCGATGCTCTCCGAAAAGAATGGTTATCAACACCTTTATTGGTACACGCTTGGGGGAGAACTGGTGGGACAAATCACCAAAGGTGACTATGAAGTGAGCGATTTCTATGGTTATGACGCCAAAAATGAGAAGTTCTATTTTGCAGCTCACAAAGATAGTCCTTTGCAAACTGCCATTTATTCGGCAAATCTCAAAGGACAGATGCAACGATTCACTGTGGAAAAGGGAACGAGTGCCGCAACATTCTCTTCCAATTTCCGCTATTTCCTCAATGTCCACTCCGCTTTAGCAAAGGTGCCTGTGACCACCTTGCGCGATGGTCGCAATGGCGCAGTGCTCACTACGCTTCTTAAGAACGACCTTCTGCAAAAACGTTTCGATGAAATCGGTACTTCGCAAGAATTTTTCCAATTCAAACTTGCCGATGGCACCGTGTTGAATGGTTGGATGCTGAAACCGCGCAATTTTGATGCGAAGAAGAAATATCCCGTTGTGATGTATCAATATAGCGGTCCTGGTAGTCAAGAGGTGAAAGATGCCTGGAGCACAGGTTTCTATCCTGGAGGACAGTGGGAAAGTGTCCTTGCTGAAGAAGGATTTATCAGCGTCATTGTTGATGGTCGCGGCACAGGTGCTCGCGGTGCGCAGTTTGAAAAATGCACCTATTTGCGTTTGGGAGAACTCGAATCGCAAGACCAAGTGGCTACTGCTGAATATCTTGCAACTTTGCCTTATGTAGATGCCTCACGCATCGCACTTTGGGGATGGAGCTTCGGAGGTTTCAACACATTGATGGCTATGACAGACGGTCGTCCCGTGTTCCGTTGTGGAGTAGCTGTGGCTGCGCCTTCCAACTGGAAATACTACGACACAGTTTACACCGAGCGTTATATGCGCACTCCCCAGGAAAACGCTAACTACGACGCTGTCAATCCCATAGCTCGTGTGAATAAACTCCATGGTGATCTCTTGCTCATTCACGGCACTGCCGACGACAATGTGCATTTCCGCAACTGCGCTGAAATGTCTGAGGCGTTGGTGCAAGCCAACAAGCCTTTTGATATGCAAGTCTACACCAATCGCAATCACAGCATCTATGGTGGAAACACTCGCTACCACTTGTTTAGTCGCATTTTGAACTACCTCAAAGCTCATCTCAAATAATGTTTATCGACACCCATTGTCACCTCTATGCCGAAGAGTTCGACGAAGATCGCGCAGAAGTAGTTGCGCGTGCGCTCGAAGCTGGAGCAGAAAAAATACTCCTTCCCAACATTGACGCCAACACCGTTGGACCTATGTTAGCCGTCTGTGATGAGTGGCCCGAACTTTGTTGTCCCATGATGGGATTACATCCCACGGAACTCCCTCCCAATCCCACTCCCTTGCTCGACCAAATGGAACGCATGCTGACGGTGAAAGACAATCCTTTCATCGCCATTGGAGAAGTTGGAGTCGATTTATATTGGGATGCTTCGCGAAGAGAAGAACAAATGGAGGTGTTGCGCCGACAAGCAGAATGGAGCATTCGCTTTCAACTGCCGCTCGTCATCCACACGCGATCGGCTCATGCAGAGCTGCTCGAGGTCTTGTCACCTCTCAAAGACGAACTTCCAGGTGGCATCTTCCATTGTTTTGGTGGAAGTGCGAAGGAAGCGGAAGAACTACTTGCTTTCGAACGCTTCTATCTCGGCATTGGTGGAGTAGTGACTTTCAAAAAAAGCATGCTTCCCGCTGTGCTAGAAACCACAATACCCCTTTCGCGCATCGTCCTCGAAACAGATGCCCCCTATCTTGCACCCACACCTTATCGGGGCAAGCGCAATGAACCCGCGCATATCCCACTCATCCTCCACAAAGTAGCCGAAACTTATGGAGTATCACCCGAGGAAGTGTCGCGCATCACTTGCGAAAACGCAAGACGATTGTTCAAATTATAATATCATCACTCACGCATCGCATAGTTTTCTTTTGGCGTGCAATCCCAGCACAAAATATAACTATGTTTGACCATCACAAGCGTGAGTTGCCAAAACCTCACCACCATGCCAATGCTCAAACACATAGAAGCGGCCATCGAAGCTTTAGATTATCCCGCACGTCCTCAAGGTTTGTACGAACCCATCCGATATATCCTTGCAGGAGGGGGAAAGCGTCTGCGTCCCATGTTGCTACTCACCACCTATAGTCTCTATCGAGAAGACTATGTTCGTGCGCTTTCAGCAGCAGTAGGAATCGAGATGTATCACAACCACACTCTAGTGCACGACGATGTGATGGATCGTGCCGATATGCGCAGAGGTCGTGAAACAGTGCACAAGAAATGGGACGACAACACTGCCATTCTCTCTGGAGATGCCATGCTTTTGCTCGCTCACAAACTCATCTCTTCCACTGGCATCGGTCGTTGGCACGAAGCTTTGAGCTTATTCACGAATAGTGCACTTGAGATTTGCGAAGGTCAGCAATATGATGTTGATTTTGAACAAGACACACGCGTCACCGAAGCCGAATATATTGAGATGATTCGTCTCAAAACTTCCGTCCTGTTGGGATGTGCCACCAAGATGGGGGCACTTCTAGCCGATGCTCCTGCCGATGATTGCGATGTACTCTATTCCTTTGCTGAAAAAGTGGGATTAGGTTTTCAACTTCAAGATGACTATCTCGATGCATTCGGCGATTTCGAGGTCTTTGGCAAGAAAATCGGAGGCGACATCCTTTGTGGCAAAAAGACCTTCCTCGTCCACGCTGCCACTGCACAGATGACAGCAGACGAAGCGCAGACTTTCTTGCAAAAACTTTCCACTCCCGTAGGAGACACTTCGGGATTGTATGCTTCAGAATCCGAAAAAATCAATGACATCATGGCCGTCTACACGCGCTACAATGTGGCAGACCGCTGTCAGCAACGCATCGTCTCCTACTTTGAAGAAGCTGAAAACGAACTCTCTCGTTTGTCTGTAGACTCCACTCCCTTGCGCGACTACGTCCTCCCCCTCTTGCATCGGAACAAGTAGTTCCCATTTTCTATTTCTCCACCAGAAGATTATTGCTTAATCCATCATATAAGAATGTTTCAGTCCAGTGATTGCGTATTATATGATGGGTTGAAGAAACGAAAAAAGGGGCTTTCATGCCCCTTTTTTATTGACTATATGAACAATGTCTAAAAAATCACTTTCCCACGCAGAAGTTTTTGAAAATCGTGCCTAACACTTCGTCGGTGGTCACTGCACCGCCTGTGATTTCGGCAAGGTGGAAAAGGCATTCGCGCAAATCTTGCGCCACAAAATCGCCTGAAAGGTGAGTGGAAAGACCCTGGCGCACGCGGCGGATGTCGGCAAGCGCAGCCGTGAGCGCAGCATAGTGACGCGCGTTGGTCACAATGATGTCGCCTGCAGAAGTCGTGTTTTCTTGCGCCAAACCAACAAGCGTGTCGGTGAGAGTGTCAAGACCCAGTCCCTCTTTTGCGCTGATAGACAATTTGACAATCGGCGGCTCTTGTTGAGAAGAGAGAGAAGCGCCCGAAATCCAATGCACCAGCGGTTGAGTGAGTAAATCATTCATCGCCTTTTCCTCCAGCAAATCAGCTTTATTGAAAAGCACCACCAACGGACGTCCGTTCATCGCTTCGAGAATCTCCGTGCCGAGTGCCTCCATCTGCGAAGCCACTTGTGTGGCATCTACCACGAAAAGCACAATTTTAGCCTCCTCCAGTTTCTGACGACTGCGTGCAATACCCATTTGTTCCACTACATCCTCTGTGGAGCGCAGTCCAGCTGTATCGATAAATCGGAAGAGCGTGCCACCGAGCGTGAAAGTGTCTTCGATGACATCGCGTGTTGTGCCGTGCACATCGCTCACAATGGCGCGATCGTCGTGGAGTAATGCGTTGAGAAGCGTAGATTTTCCCGAATTCGTACTGCCCACAATCGCTACTGGAAGACCATTTTTCAACACATTTCCAGTGGCAAAAGAGTCTGCAAGACGTTGTGTCACGCTTTCAATCTGTGCAGCAATGGCGTCGAGTGCTGACCGGTCGGCAAATTCCAAATCCTCATGGTCGGAAAAGTCCAATTCGAGTTCGAGCAACGAGGTGAGATGTACCAATTGTTCGCGCAACACCCCGAGTTGTTTACTGAAATCACCGCGCATTTGGCTCATAGCAACTTGGTGACTCGCTGCAGTAGTGGAAGCAATGACATCTGCCACGGCTTCAGCCTGCGACAAGTCCATCTTGCCGTTGAGAAAAGCGCGTTGCGTAAATTCGCCAGGAGCAGCGGCTTCACAACCTGCGGCAAGGAGCAACTGCACCACGCGCTGGAGGATGTAGGAAGAACCGTGACACGAAATCTCCGTGGCCTCTTCTCCTGTGTAGGAATGGGGAGCGCGAAAAAGACTCACCAACACTTCGTCGACGACATTGTTGTTTTCATCGACGATGTGTCCAAAGGTGAGCGAACTTGCTTTGCGTTCGCTCAGTGGTTTGCCATTGACGGCTCGAAATATGTGCTCGGTGATGGAAATGGCTTGTGATCCTGACACACGAACCACTCCAATTGCACCGCCCGAAGCAGTGGAAACAGCACAGATGGTAGAAGTAGACATTATAGACTTTAGACGTTAGAGATTAGACGTTAGAGGGGCACAGCCCCCTTTCTGCTCGCCACGACAAGCGTGGCTCGGGCATTGCTAGACGATGATTAGACCCTAGAACCACTAGAAAAGCTAGACCTCTAGAACTTCTAGATTTTCTAGAATCACTAGTTACGGATTCTAAACACGCGGATGCCTTTAGCGTGCGAAATCCTTTTTAGATAATCCTCCAAAGTGCGCTCGTCAGCAATCACACGTTTGCGCTCACTCGAAGCGTGGAGCATATGGAGTTTTCCATCATTTCCCCAAAAAGCAATACCTTGGTGAGAATAGTCCAATCCCGCTTTTTGCGTCACCACCGTGATGATATCGCCATCGTGAATAGCCCCCAACTGTTGGCGCGAAAGTCCTGCATTCGATTTCGGAAGAAAGCGACCCACTTTTCCCGAATATTTGCGCTCTAATTGAGCAATTTCGCGCACACGTTCAGGATGATTTTTGAGAAAAGGGTAAGCGTCAGCGTGCGTACTCATATAGTTGAGGTGAATCTCCAACGGTTGAGTGAGCGATTGAGGCAGCAACACTTCTTTTGCCACTTTGCGTTTTGTCAAATCAGCCATCCAAAAAGACAGATAGTGCAAACGCGAGGTGTAACCCCTATTTTTTCCATTGAAATAACGGATTTTCTCCAAATTTCGCGTGTAACTCGCCACGTCCGTTTTCCCTTCGCGACGCGTCATCGCCAGTGCTTGACTCGTCTCCACCAAAGTAGCACAATCCAAACCTTGGAGATTCACCACCACCTGTTCAGGGTCAGACACCTCCAAAGTGGCCGCCACGTAGGGGCGACCAAGAAACTTGCGTGCAAAATCTAGCGGAGTCTTGAGCGACTTATCAGCAAGAAGACGTTGCACCTCCGCTGCATCTGCAGCAGCACACACCACCCCTTGTGGCAAACGATCCGATGAGTCCAGCACACGGACAGAAGGTGTGCTGTTTTCTTGCAACGTCTTCGTGTCTTGCGTCCACGGCAGGCACGTCCACAACGAAAAGAGTAGGCTGAAAACACTGAGTAAAACCATAATGCTCAGAAAATATGAAAAAGCAAAGAAGGCAGTGGAGCAAAGGCCGTAACCCTCTCCACTACCCAATCTGCATATTATGAAGAACTAATTTACTTGATGAGATCCACCGAACGCTTCACAAACGCATTGAGCGCTTCGCCGCGGAGCAGACCATTTTGCAAGAGTGCAAGGTCAATGAGTTGTGACACCACTTGGTTTTCGCGAGCATAGCCTGCAAGAGCCTCATTGCGCTGTGTATATTGCGCAGTAATTTCGTTGTTCACCTGTTCGAGTTCCGCCTTTTCTTCGGGAGTCACATCTTCAGGTTTCAAATCCTTTTGTGCAGTTTCGAGCGCAGTGCGACGAGCTTGCAAACCGCGGAGTTCGGCATCGATAGGCGCAAGTTTTTCGCCCGTAGCCGACACCACACCCTCGCCCACTTGTTTCACGAGCGGATGGTCTGTGTTGAGCACCAAACTGTACATATCGGGCATTTCGCCATAGAAAGCCATGCCTGGTTGCAAGCGTGCCGTTTCCTTCATGCGGCGCATATATTCGCTCTGAGTGATGAGCACAGGGGCAGAGGAAGCACCCATAGCCGAAGTTTCTACGTGGAATTGAGCTTTCTCCACTTGTGGCAACACCGCATTGAACACCGAAGTCAAGTTTTCGTTTGCCGCCTTGTCAGCATCGTTCACCGTTTCGTCCTTCTTGGGGATGAGGCGTTCGGGAGTATCACCATCCACGCGCACAAAGCGAGTCTTTTCCCACTTCTGTTCGAGTTGACTCACCAGAGGAGCATCGAGTTGTCCATCGAGCAAGAGTACATTGTAGCCCTTCGCCTTTGCAGCTTCGATGTAAGAGAATTGCGCCTCGCGGTCGTTCGTGTAGAGACACACCAATTGCTCATCTTTGTCGGTTTGGTTCTCTTTGATGGCTTCGCGATATTCCTCGTAGGTGTAAGCCTTACCGTCAATGTCTTTGAGAAGAGCGAAGTTTTTCGCCTTGTCGTAGAAATCGGGTTCAGAGAGGATACCGTAGTGGATGAAGAGTTTGAGGTCGTCCCACTTTTCTTCAAACTGAGCGCGGTCGCTCTTGAAGAGAGAAGAAAGACGGTCGGCCACCTTCTTGGTGATGTATTGCGAAATCTTCTTCACATTGCGGTCGCTCTGGAGGTAAGAACGGCTCACGTTGAGCGGAATGTCCGGACTGTCGATGACCCCATGCAAGAGTGTCAAGAAGTCGGGCACAATGTTTTCCACAGAGTCTGTGACAAACACTTGGTTGCAATAGAGTTGAATCTTATTGCGATGGATTTCGATGTTGTTTTTAATCTTGGGGAAATACAAAACACCCGTGAGATTGAAAGGATAGTCCACATTGAGGTGAATCCAGAAGAGAGGTTCATCTTGCATGGGATAGAGATCGCGATAGAAATTGCGGTAATCCTCATCAGTCAAGGTAGAAGGCGTCTTTGTCCAGAGAGGGTGAGTGTCGTTGATTATGTTGTCCTCAGCAGTGTCCACCTGTTGCCCATCTTTCCACTCCTTTTTCTTGCCAAAGGCAACGGGGATGGGGAGGAAACGGCAGTATTTGTTGAGCAGGGTTTGGATGCGACCCTCTTCGAGAAATTCCTTGTTTTCCTCGTCAATGTGCAACACGATGTCTGTGCCTCGTTCTGCCTTTTCGGCTGGTTCGAGTGTGAATTCGGGAGTACCATCGCAACTCCATTTCACAGCTTCTGCACCTTCGCGGTAGCTCTTGGTCACGATGTCCACACGACTTGACACCATGAACGAAGAATAGAAGCCCAAACCGAAGTGCCCAATGA
>CAJPLH010000032.1 GCA_905371275.1 Prevotellaceae bacterium | reverse complement strand
TAAGATTTCAACCAACTAACAAACAACGCATCCAATGACAACAGAATTACATATCGAATGGACAGTTGCAGACATCTGCAAAGGGTTTGTGTATAACGAACTAGAAGGGAAGGGGCTCTTTGGGCTAGATGGTAAACTAACTATTCAACCTGAATATCAAAGACACTACATCTACAACGACGGAAAAAAAGATGTAGCCGTCATTGAGTCTATACTCAATAGATATCCCTTGGGATTGATTTATTTCAACCTCACCAACAGCGGACAATATGAGGTACTCGACGGACAACAACGCATCACCTCGATCGGAAGATTTGTCACTGGAAAATTCTCCATTGAAGACGACAACGGAAATATCCAATACTTTTCTGGACTTCCCGAAGAACAACAAAAACTCATCCTAGAGTCGAAACTCTTGGTCTATGTGTGTCAAGGAGAAGAGAAAGAGGTGAAGGAATGGTTTAAAACCATCAACATTGTGGGTGTGCCCCTCAACGAACAGGAACTCCGCAATGCCATCTATTCGGGCGTCTTTGTGAACGCAGCAAAAAAGGTGTTTAGCAATTCGCAAAATGCGGAAATGCACAAGTGGGGACACTATGTGAAAGGCGACGTGAAGCGACAAGAGGTGCTGAAAGTGGCGCTCGAATGGGTATGTGCTAGTCGAGGAATGACAGTAGATGCCTATATGAGCCAACACAGACACGACACGCAAATCACAGAATTGGAAAACTATTTCCGTTCGGTGATTGATTGGGTGGCCACCACTTTCACTATGGTGGAAAACAATATGTGCGGCATTGAATGGGGCAGACTCTATGAAACTTATCACACCACTCCATACAGCATTGCACACATCACCAAACGCGTGAGAGCTCTCCTCGAAGACGAATCTGTGCACTGCCCAAGAAATGTCTACGAATATGTGTTGGGAGGGGAACAACAACACGCTTTACTCGATGTGCGCTTCTTTGATGAGAAAGATAAAAAGGCAGCCTTCAAACGACAAACTGAAAAGGCGAAAGCGGAAGGGGTGTCTAATTGCCCTCTATGTGCCATTGGCGACAACAACAACCGTACACGCATCTATAAAATCAACGAAATGGATGCTGACCACGTAACGGCTTGGAGCAAAGGTGGGTCTACGACACTAGACAATTGTGAAATGCTCTGTAAATCGCACAATCGAGCAAAAGGAAACAAATAGAAGGTGTTCTGATTCAGTGCTTAGGGAGTGGGTTATCTCAGATATTATAACTCACTAATTGGTACAAGAATGCAGAAAACTTTTGAAGAACTCGCTCTAATGTGGAGCGAAAACAAACAGTCTATTGTGAAGTATTCCACGCTGTGTGCTTACCGGCTGACACTTCGCACTCACCTCATTCCTCACTTTGGGGCAATGACCGAGATTGAAGAAGCTGAAGTGCAACGCTTCATCATTGAAAAAATAAGGAATGGACTGGCAAAAAAAACGGTGCGCGACATTGTAGCTGTGCTGCGCGCTGTGGTGAAATATGGTGCACGCTTGCACCTATGTGAAAGAGAGGACTGGCAACTAGACTATCCCACTACTGAAAGTGGAAGGAAGTTGCCAGTCCTCTCGTTGCGTCATCAAAGAAAATTGATGAAACATTTGATGGAACACCCCAATGCGAGAAACATTGGGGTGATGCTCGCTCTATGCACGGGAATGCGCATAGGCGAGGTTTGTGCTTTGAAATGGGAGGATGTTGATTTGACTCACAGAATGATTAGGGTGTGTAAAACTGTGGGACGCATCTATAATTGCGAACTTGGAGCTACTGAACGAGTGTTTTCAACCCCAAAAACAAAACATTCTTTTCGCGAAATCCCTATTTCAAAATTGCTCTTTGAGTCTCTATGCGTCACCAAAAGAATGTCGTCTTCTCCTTTTGTGGTGGGAACAACTATTTATGCCACTGATCCGCGCACGTACAGAGATTATTTCAACCGACTACTTAAAAGATTGAATATTACTCCTATTGTGTTTCACGGTCTACGACACACTTTTGCTACGCGGTGCATAGAAAGTCAATGCGACTATAAAACGGTGAGTAGCATATTGGGACACTCCAACGTGGCTACTACGCTCAACTTATATGTGCACCCTAATCTGCAACAAAAGAAACGTTGTATTGACAAGATGAGCAAGTTTGTAGAAGGCAAGCCGTGATGCTTGCCTTTGTTATTTTATCTTTATCTCTACTTAGTGTTGTGCTGCCTTGGGTATGGCCAACAAGGTTTTCTCGCAACTCGTCAAAAGTAGAGGTGTCCCCAAATAAAAATAGGATTTTATTTGGCTGATGTATTTATTTGTAATACATTTGTGTGCAAATAAAACAGACAACAATATGGATACAATAGCAAAACGACCTACTTCCCTTCGGTTAAGAGAAGATCTTTTGTGTGAGCTAAAGGAGATGGAAAAGGAAAGCCATCGTAGTCTAAATAACCTCATTGAAATGATTCTATGGGATAGCGTCTACAGAATACCTAACGAGCTTACCATTTCGGCTATGAAGGAATTGAAAACAAACGATTCTCTTACGGCTTATTCCAGCATTGAAGAACTCGAAAGCTCAATAATGGAAGATGAAACAGCTTAAGCCATCCACGCAGTTTCGCAAAGACTACAAGAAGATAGCTAATAATCCGCAGAAGATTGCAGCCTTTAAGCGAATTGCAAACTACCTGATTAGCGACACCCTGCTTGTGCTTTTCTGCATCTATCTCTGTGTGGGAGGAATGCGGAATTGAGGAAGCTAAACATCTGTTACCAATCCGCAAATGAGCACTAAAAGGCAACAAAAAGTATTCTCCCAAAAGACGTCTTGAAGGCATCAAAAAACAACGTGTCGTTTTCTGTAAAACAACACGTCGTTTTTTTTCAAAGATCGTTGATATGCAAATTCACTATATTGACAAGATGAGCAAATTTGTAGAAGGCAAGCAGTGATGCTTGCCTTTGTAGTTTCATCTTTATCTCTGCTTAGTGCTGTGCGCCCTTGCGTGTCTCCAACAAGGGGAGGTAGGCGCCATAACCTTGCTTTTCCATCTCGGCTTGAGGGACGAAACGCAGGGAAGCACTGTTGATGCAATAGCGCAAACCGCCCTTTTCCTTGGGGCCATCGTTGAAGACGTGACCTAGGTGAGCATTGCCCTTGTTGCTGCGCACCTCGATGCGCTGCATACCGTGGGAAGTGTCTTTGATGTTCTTCAATAGATGGCCGTCTATGGGCTTGGAGAAGGCAGGCCATCCACAACCGGAGTCGAATTTGTCGGTGGAGAGGAAGAGGGGTTCTCCTGTGGTGATGTCTACATAGATGCCAGGACGAAACTCGTGGTCGTATTCATTGGTGAAGGGACGCTCAGTGGCAGCGTTTTGCGTGACTTGATATTGGATTTCGGTGAGCTTAGATTTGAGCGTATCTGTGGAAGGACGCTCATATTTACGCTGCGTGGTGTCGGCATTGGCTTTGCGAGCTTCGGCAAAGAGGGAGGGAGCAACGTGGCAATATCCTCCAGGATTCTTGTCCAAATAGTCTTGGTGATAGTATTCGGCTGCATAGAAATTACGGAGAGGTTCGATTTCTACTGCCACATTTTTACCGATAGCTTGTGCCAACTTGGTGCGCTCGGCTATGAGGAAGGGACGAGTGTCGGGGTCGGTGTAGTAGATGCCAGTGCGGTATTGTGTGCCGATGTCGCCACCTTGTCGATTGATACTGGTGGGGTCGATGCTGCGGAAATAGAGTTGCACGAGAAGGGTGAGGGGAAGAACCTCAGGATTATAAGTTACTTCCACAGCTTCGGCAAAACCAGTGGTTTTGGAACATACTTGTTCGTAGGTGGGATGCTCGATGTTGCCATTGGCATAGCCCACTTTGGTGGAGAGGACGCCACGGATTTGTTTGAAATAATGTTCGGTGCCCCAAAAACAGCCACCAGCGAAATAGAGCGTTGCAGTTGAGTTCATAGTTTTGGAAGAATTTGTGTCAGATGTGGCGGAAGTGTTGCTGCGACAAGCGATGCAACAAACTGCTACCAAAAGAAGGAGCAGTCCGCGAAGTGGATTTTTCATAAGTCAGTTTTGTGTTATGTGATTAAAGTTACAAGTGTCGATACGACAGATGTTTTATAAAAAGAACTCTCTGGTGAGTGCGTGGGACTCACCAGAGAGCTGATCGCATAGAGGGAATAATCCCGAGATAAATCGTTTATGCCTGATGGCTTTCTACCCACTTACGGGCATTGACGAAGGCTTCGAGCCAAGGGGTGCAGTCTTCGCCACGACGCTCTGCAGGGTAGAATGGATTTTGCCAAGGGAGGAAGGCGCGTTCCAAGTGGGGCATCATCGCCACGTGACGACCGTCTGCGCTGGCAATACCGGCTACGTTGTAGTCCGAACCATTGGGGTTGGCAGGATAGCCCTCATAGGAGTATTTGAGCACCACGTTGTAGTCGCTTTCGGGTTGGGGAAATTGGAATTTACCTTCGCCGTGTGCAATCCAAATGCCAAGACGATCGCCAGAAAGACTCTCGAAGAGTACGCTGCGATTAGTTTGCACCGTAACGCCTACGAAACCGCTTTCAAACTTGTGACTGTCGTTGTGGAGCATACGAGCACGCTCTTTGTGTTCGGGATTGACGAGGTTGAGTTCCACCATAAGTTGGCAACCGTTGCAGACACCGAGAGAGAGGGTGTCGGGACGTGCATAGAAGCGGTCGAGGGCTTCCTTTGCCTTAGGATTGAAGAGGAAGGCTCCAGCCCAACCTTTGGCACTGCCGAGGACGTCGCTGTTGGAGAATCCACCACAGAAGACGATGAAGTTGATGTCGTCGAGGGTTTCGCGACCAGTGACAAGGTCGGTCATAGTGACGTCTTTCACATCGAAGCCAGCAAGATGGAGCATATACGCCATTTCGCGTTCGCCATTCGTTCCCTTCTCACGGATGATAGCCGCACGAACGCCAGAGGGTGTGCGACGATCGGGAGAAACTCCGAGGCTTTCAAACGTGCCTTGGAAGGAAGGATGGAAGTTGAGTTCGATGGGTTGCTGCTTGTAGTTGCGGAAACGCTCTGCTGCTTTGCCGTGGAAACTCTGATGTTCATCGAGGAGGAAGGAAGTGGAATACCACACATCGCGGAGGTGGTCGATGAAGAATTGGTATTCTGCACCGTCTTTCTCCACAAGGATATGACGCTCTTCGGTGGGCACAGCAAGTACTGTGGCTTTCACACCGTGTTCTGCCAAGATAGCGTTGAAGCGCACTTCGTCTTTATCAGCCACTTGCACCAAGACTGCGGGGTTTTCGGCAAAGAGTTGATGCACGAGATCGGCAGTACCGAGGTTGTCGAGTTGCACCGTCAGACCGCCTTCTGTGTTGGCGAAGCACATTTCCAACAAAGCGGTAATGAGACCGCCTGCACTGATGTCGTGACCAGCGAGGAGGATGCCTTCTTGCACCATGGCTTGCACAGCTGCAAAGGCAGAACGGAAGTAAGCGGCATTGGCCACTGTGGGCACATCGCTTCCCACATAGCCGAGGGTTTGTGCGAAGGCAGAACCACCGAGTTGTGGAGCGAGTGAAGAGAAGTCGAGGTGATAAATCTTGCTGTTGGACTCATTGACTACAACAGGACGCACCACTTTGCGCACATCATTGACTTCACCACCTGCACTCACAATGACGGTACCTGGAGAAATTACCTTCTCTCCATCGGGATATTGCTGAGTCATGGAGAGGGAGTCCTTACCAGTGGGGACGTTGATGTGAAGTTCGCAGCAGAAATCGCTGAGGGCTTTGACACCTTCATAGAGACGCGCGTCTTCACCTTGCTGTGAACGACAAGGCCACATCCAGTTGGCGGAAAGACTCACGCTGTTGAGTCCTTGTGCGAGAGGAGCCCACACAATGTTGGTGAGCGATTCGGCAACGGCCATCACCGAACCAGCAGCTGCATTGGCCAAACCTACTTGTGGAGCGTGACCAATGGCAGTGGCGATACCCGCTTTTCCGCGATAGTCCAAAGCCACCACGCCACAGTCGGCAAGGGGAAGTTGGAGTTCGCCTTGGCATTGTTGTTGTGCCACCTTACCGGTTACGGAGCGGTCCACTTTGTTGGTGAGCCAATCTTTACAAGCCACGGCTTCGAGTTGGAGCACATTCTCGAGATATTCATCCAAAAGAGTTGCATCGTATTGTGCAGCGGTGTAGTCGCGCTTCACCGTAGTGTCGGTCATCACGGTCTTAGGAGAGTGACCAAACATTTGTGCTACGTCGAGATCGAAGGGACGCACACCGTCTTTTTGCTCGAAAGCGAAGTGGGCATCGCCAGTGGTTTCACCCACCACATAGAGAGGTGCGCGCTCGCGTTCAGCAATTTTGCGCACTTGGTCGATGTATTCTTCTTCGATGAGGAAGCCCATGCGCTCTTGGCTCTCGTTGGCAATGATTTCTTTGGCAGAGAGAGTGGTATCTCCGATGGGGAGTGCGCTCATGTCGATAGTACCGCCACATTCTTCTACGAGTTCAGAAAGACAATTGACGTGTCCGGCAGAACCGTGGTCGTGGATAGACACCACAGGGTTGTGTTCTTCTTCGCAAAGCGCACGCACGAGGTTGGCTGCACGCTTTTGCATTTCGGGATTGGCACGTTGCACGGCGTTGAGTTCAATGCCGGAACTGTAACGTCCGGTGTCTACGGAAGAAACGGAACCACCGCCCAAGCCGATGCGGTAGTTGTCGCCACCCACAACAACGACTTTGTTGCCTTTCTCGGGAGTGCCTTTGAGACAGTCGCGCTTTGTGCCATAACCCACACCCCCTGCGAGCATAATAACTTTGTCGAAGGCATAGTTTATGCCGTGTTCTGCGTGTTCGAAGGTGAGCACAGAACCAGCGATGAGGGGTTGTCCGAATTTATTGCCGAAATCGGAAGCACCGTTGGAGGCTTTGGTGAGGATTTGTTGTGGCGTCTGATAGAGCCAAGGACGTTCTGCCATATTGCTCTCCCAAGGACGACCACCGTCTAGACGAGGATAGGCAGTCATATAAACCGCTGTGCCGGCAATGGGGAGTGAACCAACGCCACCGCCCATACGGTCACGAATTTCTCCGCCCGTACCTGTGGAAGCTCCGTTGAAAGGTTCTACCGTGGTGGGGAAATTGTGGGTTTCGGCTTTGATGGAGATGACACTTTCGATGTCGCGAATGACGAAATAGTCGGAAGTGTCGTGACGTGCAGGGGCAAATTGTTCTACCACGGGGCCTTCTGCGAAAGCCACGTTGTCTTTATAGGCAGAGAGGATGCGATGGGGATTTTCTTTTGTGGTGCGCTTGATCATAGCAAAGAGCGCAGAGGGTTGTTCTTTGCCATCGATGATGAACGTACCACCGAATATTTTGTGTCGGCAGTGCTCAGAATTGAGTTGTGCAAAGCCGAAGACTTCGCTATCGGTGAGTTTTCTGCCGAGTTGTTGTTCTACTCCGTGGAGATATTCCACTTCGGCAGGCGAGAGTGCCAAACCTTCTTGCTCATTGTAAGCATCGAGGTCTTCGACAGTGCGAATGGGCTCTGGTGTGTGACTGATGGTGAAGATGTCTTGATGGAGCCCTTCGTAGAGTCTTTGGAGCATAGGGTCGTGATCGGCAGAAGCATCTTCCACGGGGAAGAATTCTTCGATACGCAAAATGCCGCTGAGATTCATATTTTGTGTGATCTCAACGGCATTCGTGCTCCAAGGGGTAATCATTTCACGGCGGGGGCCAACATAGCAACCCTCAAGTGTGGGGGCAGCTTCAAGCGTGGCTTCGCCAAAAAGCCAACAAAGTTTTTTCACTTCATCGTCGGAGAGCTGATGATCTACTTGTGTAGCAATGATGCTCTTCGCAGGTGTACGGAAAAAAGAAATCATTTAAGCAAGAATGTTTGGGGTTATACGCGTTTACCTTGGCAAAGGTAGCGATTTTTGTGCGGTTTTCCAATTTTATTCAGCACTAATTGTGAGGAAGCAGCGACAAACTTGTGAGAAGGCAGTGATAGACTTGCAATACCTTGCAACGAATAAGTGACCTATCTAAAAAAGAAACGCTCACAACTCTCTGAAAGCTGCGAGCGTTTCTTTCTCTATTTCACTAATTTGTGAGAAAAAAATTGCGGAAGGGATTAGAATTCTTGTCCTAAGACGAAGTGGAACTGACTGCCACCAATCTTGTAGCCTTGTTCATATTCTTTGAAACCATAGGCCCAGTCGATACCCATCAAACCAACCATAGGCAGGAGGATGCGCACACCCACACCGGCTGAAGTTTTGAGTTTGAAAGGATTCATTCTATTGATGTCTGCCCACGCATTACCGGCTTCGGCAAAGGCTAAGGCATAGATGGAAGTACTTTCCAACATCAACGGATAGCGAAGTTCGAGTGTCAAACGCGTATAGGCATAGGCGTTTTTCTTACCAAGACCATCGTTACCGGCAATAGCACCATTTTCATAACCACGGAGGGCAATGACATCGCTAGCATATCCATAGCCTCCACCGCTCATGCCGTCACCACCCACATAGTAGGTTTCAAAGGGCGACTTGCGGTGCTTGTTGTAGGCTCCCAAAATACCGAAGTCAGTGCGGGTCATAATCACAGGTACGTGACGCAAACTGGAGTTGAGCGCGGTGTAGGTGCGGAATTTCATACTCCATTTGTGGTATTCAATCCAGCGATATTTCTCTTGTGCTTCGCGAACATAGGAACCACTTTGAGGATTGGTGGCCAATCCTTCGTAGTTTTTCCCATCCCACATAGAATAAGGTGGTGTGAAGGCCACAGAAAGTGAGAAATCAGAACCGCCACGTGGGAAGATGGGGTCGGTGACACTGGAGCGCGCCAAGGTGAGCGCAAGGTTCACATTGTTGCTTACCCCATTGGCGATGAGGAAGTGGCGCCAGTTTTTCAGACTATAAAGGGTATAGTTGAGCGATGCACTGAAAGAGAAGTAGTCGTCTGGCCAACGCAAACGCTTACCGAAACCGATACTTGCTCCCAACATTTGCATATATTTGTCGGGGTCGTAGTAGCTGGCATAGTTGTAAGCACTAGAATTGGTGCCATAATTGTAGAGACCACTGTAGTAGTTGGCACTGCTATAATAGCTTGAATTGACGTCTGTGTAGCGTGAGAAGAAAGCCGAGACAGAAAGTTGGTTGGGACGCTTTCCGCCAAACCAAGGGTCGATGAACGAGAGCGAATAGTTTTGATAGTATTTCGCATTGCTCTGCACAGACACTTGCAGTGTTTGTCCGTCGCCTTGGGGAATGAAACCTGCGCGCTTGTAGCCATTGCGACCAAACAAGTTTTGCATAGAGAAGTTGGTGAACTTCAAACTTGCACGGCCTATGATGCCTGTGACACCCCAACCTGCAGAAACTTCGATTTGGTCACTTCCTTTGGTCACCAAGGGATAGGTGATGTCTACTGTTCCCGAACTTTCATCGGGGCGTATATTTTTGAAGATTTCGCTTTGGAGCACTTCGTTGTCAAATTGCTTTGTTGCAGCCAATTCGCGCACGGAGCGTTGCAAAGCTTCGATGGAAAAGAGGTCGCCAGGTTTGGTGCGAATTTCACGACGAATGACGTGGTCGTAAACACGGTCGTTGCCGGAGATGCGCACACGGTTGAACTTGGCTTGTTTGCCTTCGCTGATGCGCATTTCAAGGTCGATGCTGTCGCCTTCTACTTTGGTTTCTACGGGTTCTAGATGATAGAACACATAACCGTTGTTGTAATACTGCTTACCAATGGCGTCATCTTCTTCGTTGAGTCGCTTGTTGAGCAGCGTTTGGTTGTAGAGGTCGCCCTTTTTGATGCGAAGTTGTTGCATCAAAGCGTCAGAGGGATAGACCGTATTTCCCACCCACGCGATGTTGCGTATGTAGTATTGTTTGCCTTGATTGAGATGCAAATAGACATCTACGTGAGTGGCATCGACAGGAACCACAGAGTCGCTCACCACTAAGGCATCGCGATAGCCCAAACTGTTCATTTTATCGATGAGAAAACCCTTGTCCTCTTCATATTGTTCGGGACGGAATTTGCGAGAAGCAAAGGTGATCCACTTCTTGAAGGTGGAGCGGTCGCTCGTTTTCTTCATCGCGTTTTTCAAAGGGTTCACCAATTTTTCATCAACGCCCGTGATGTGAATCTGACGAATCAGGATTTTGTCGTTCTTGTTGACATTGATGTCTACAATCATATGATTGTCGGCTGTCACATCTTCGTGTTGCACCACGTCCACTTCGACATTTTTGTAGCCTTTTTCCTCAAAATACTTTTTGATGCGGAGTTTCGTGCGATCCACCAAGTTGGGCGTCACCTGATTGCCCACACGCAAGGGCACACGTTGCTCCAGTTCTTCGCGCTGCGACTTTTTCAAACCGTTCCATCGCAAAGCGGAGATGCGCGGTTGCGCGGTGAGTTTGAAATGAAGATATATTTTATCGCCAACAATGCTGTCTGCCTCCACTTGCACGTTAGAAAACAGTCCTTGTTTCCAATAGTTCTGCACGGCACGCGAAATGTCATCGCCAGGCACGGCATAGGTGCGACCCACTTCTAGGTCGGCGATGTTCACTAGCAGGTCATTGTCGTAGCCTTTCACACCGTCTACCACAAGGCCGCCCAAGACATATTGTCGCGGTTGGAGAGAATAGACGATTTCAGGCTTGGTGATGGTCTGCGTGCTTTGCGCTGCAACAGCCACGGGGGCTAGCGACAGCAACAGACTGAAAAGAGAAGGGTGCAGATATTTCATAAACGGGATGCGTTCGGTGAATGGGCTATATGGAAACGAGCAATCATTGTTTTGTTGCTCTGTTGCGCACAAGTTTTTGGGCATCTTTTCCCAAAGACTTTGTGCTGTCTGTCGGCAACTACGCTTTGTCGGTAGTCACTTGCTCAGAAGTTTTGCCAAATCGGCGTTCTCTACTTTGATAATCTGCGATGGCAGCATAGAGATGTTCGGCCGTGAAATCAGGCCAATAAGTTTCGGTGAAATAAAGTTCGCTGTATGCGCATTGCCAGAGCAAATAATTGCTGAGACGGAGTTCTCCTCCGGTGCGAATGAGCAATTCAGGATCAGGCATAAAGTGCGTGGTGAGTTTGTTTTGCAACACTTCTTCGGTGATGTCCTCAGCGCGCAGTTCTCCGCGTTGCACTTGTTCGGCTATTTGTCGAGCAGCATCAGTGATTTCCCATCGCGCAGAATAAGAAAGTGCCAACACCATCGTCATACCTGAGTTCGCAGCGGTGTTGTTTTCACAACGATCTAGTGCTTCTCTCACAAACTCGGGCAATCTATTGCGATTGCCAATCACCTTGAGGCGCACATTGTTTTTCATAAAGAGTTCTTCTTCCAGACTCTCTATGATGAGTGCCATAAGCGCAGCCACTTCGTGAGAAGGACGATTCCAGTTTTCGGTAGAAAAAGTATAGAGCGTCAGATATTTCACTCCCAAATTAGAGGCAGCCTCTGTGATGTCGCGCACAGTTTGCGCGCCCTCTTGGTGCCCCATGGAGCGTTCCAGTCCGCGCGCTTTTGCCCAGCGTCCATTGCCATCCATGATAATGGCGATGTGACGAGGAATTCTGTTGTTATCGAGAGTGGTCATATATCAATCTGCTTTGTTGCACGTGGGGCAACTGGGTGAAAAATCATAAGTGAGCGTCAGTTGCAACAAACCCACATGGTCTTTGTTTCTGAAAAAGTCGCTTTTAAGCGCGTGAGGAGCTTCTAGTCCGTCCCAACGGTCGGAAAGTCCAAAGCGAATTGTCCAATCGAACGAAAGGTTGAGCCGTGGACGAACCTTATATTTCAATCCCACACCAAAGGGAACAATCGGAGTGACGCTCCCTGACTTACTGGCATAAACGGCGCCCAATCCCAACTGAAGATAAGGCACAAGCCGACGATGGTCTTGATAGCCGCGATGATAGCCGTAGGGCAGAAAATGCACTTCGTAGAGTGCCGAGGCATCCAATAACAATCCGCTATAAGCATAGTCCAAACGCGCTTGTCCCACTGCCGAGGGGGAAGGCGGATAAAAGTCTTTCAACCCTGCTGTGCTGCCACCGATGGTGTGGAGATTGAGCGAAGTGCGCAGTGCTAAACGCGGATTGTAAATCCATCGCACCACTCCACCCACACTCACCCCTGGATGGCTCAACAACGAGGGGTTGGTGTCGTCGAGGGGTTGCGACATTCCCACACTCACGCCCCACTCTTTGGTGAAGTATTCTTCGTTTTGCGCGTGGCTTTGACTAGACGCACCCACAAAACAACAACAGCAAGTGAGAAGGAAGAGGAGAATTCGTGTCATAGGACTAAGAAATCGAAAGTGCCACCTCGTGTTCTTTTCCACTCTGACCAACAAAGGGGAGAAACAAGGCTTTGCAGCGCATATCATTTGCTAGATATAACGGCTGCGTTGCGCTTTCTATTGTGTAGTCTTCCCATCATTTTGTGGAAGGGAGAGAATAAGTCACCTGAGGTTTTTGCCACGAAAGACGATGCAAGCGAGCGCGCCACACGCCGTTGTCGGTGTGCAACCACAAGAGTCCGTTCTTGTCGATAGCGGCTTGCAGTGTTTTCTGTGTTTTGGAGAAATGAGTGGGCAACACCAAGTCGGGATGTTGCACCCAAGTGCGACCGTGATCGCGACTAAAGCGCATCACCACTTCGTTTTGTGCGGTGCGTCCCACCAACAAGAGTCCACCATCGAAGGCCATCATTTGAGGATGCTCCAACACGGGAGCCACATATCCTTGCAATGTGGGAGAAATCACTCGTTCCCAGCGGAAATGATAAGTGCCACTAGTGTCCCATTTGCGCGACCACACACAAGACTTTCCCTCTTTTGTGCCATACATCACCCACTCTTGCAATCCCTTCACCTCACGCGATACGAGCAATGCGCCCGTCACATTGGCATCGGGGAGAAAAGCGGCATCAGCCACATCCATACTGTCGGTGTTCCAAGTGGTGCCATCGGTGGAGGTCAACACCGTTGCGCCGTTCACGCGGAATTTTCGGCCATTGACGCTCCAACTTCCGGCGGCTTCGAACTCAAAGTTTTGAGCCGTCCACTGTGCTTCTGTGGGTTGTGTCCACGTCACTTCGTTGGGTTCTTCGCGGTGCACACGCACTTCCACGGTGTAGCTGCGCTTGGACACCCCATCAAATCCATAAACATTGAGGATGCGAGACTTTGTCAAATCCACTTCCGTGTTGGCATTGATGATAGAGTCGGATTTATTCACCAAGCTCACCAACCGCGCCAGCCCATTTGCCTTAAAGGTTTGCAATTTCACCCTACTCAAATCTACTCCTTTGGGAAGGGAGTCGAGATTGTAGATGCTATTGCGCTCTTGGTCGATGGTAAACGGATAAGCCGATGCAGGAATGTTTTGCACATAGGTGCTATCTTTCTGTCCGTCTTTGGTGCGTGTTTGCACCGTGCGTTGCAATTTGTCCAATTGGAAAGCGGTGATCACACAGTCTGTGGACACTTCTGGCAAAGTGGTGTTGTCGTTGAAACAACCAGTCAAGACTGTTGTGCCCAATGCTAGGCACGCCATAGCAGGAAAGAGGGAGTTGGTTGATCTCATTATGGCTACTTGTGTATGCGTGAAAATGCCTTTTCAAAAGAAGTTCCTACTTAGGCACTATATATCAATATGCAAAAATAGAAAGACTTTTGCCAATTCTGAAACAAAAATCTGATTTTCTCTCTTTTTTCTTGTTTTTCTCCCCTTTTCTGCCTTCAAAGG
>CAJPLH010000031.1 GCA_905371275.1 Prevotellaceae bacterium | reverse complement strand
GGTTTCTTCGGCTCTTCGGGCTTAGGAACAATTGGTTTCGGCTCGGGCTTGGGTTGCGGATTGGGAGCCGTGCCTTGTTGAGTCACGGTGTAGTTTATGATAGTCGGTTCTCCGTCCCCCACAAGTTCAAAGCGAAGATGCCCCACTCGCGACTCCTTTTGAGAATTAGCCCCAACCGTGATGCGGAAATCTCTACTTTTATATCCATTTGGCAAATCGGTGGTGAGCCAGTTAGCATCACTTGTCACTATGTAGGCTGCAGTGGTGGTGAGCTTTACTTCAATCGTTTGAGCGCGTGCGTCGGGATTCCAGACCGCAGGTGAAAAACTAATGCTTGTTTGAGACTCGCTAAACTGAGCCACGATGGGCATACGCTCACGCAGCATTCTCACATTGTCTTCCGTAGCAGAACCCAAAACGACACCGTTCCACACACTTTGAGGACCTGAGAATATAGGCACTTGTCCTCCCACGTTGTCGGCTGGTCCCGACATCACCGTGCGATATTGCGGACGGCTTGCACCAACGGCGTATTCGTGGTTACCGTGATCGACTTGTTCACGCGAATGTTGACAACCAATGTTGTGTCCTGCTTCGTGAGCTGCTGTGTAACTCGTGGCTGCCATAGAAGCACGGACGGAGGAGAAACCAGCATCAATGCTTTGAGCTTCTTGTGTGGCCAATCCCGAAGCACCATCGTTGACGGGTTCAGAAAGCAAAACCACGAGGTCGCCTTTTACGGCATCTCTTCTTCGGCGCACTTCTGCGTGTGCAGAAATGAGTCCCAAACCTTGGTTGATGCTCTGCGCACGTTCTGCAATTTCCATATGACCTGCTAGGCGGAAACGGCCGTCTACGTGAGAATTGCGCAATACGGAATTGATAGAATCCACCACTTCTTGCGCATATTTCGCCATTCCTCCGCGTCGTTCTGCCACCGCTTTGCCCGAAGGATCGAAGACCACGAAATAGTCAATGATGGGAGCACTGGCGTTTGGAGTGTTGGTTGCAGCAGTCTTGCGAACAGCAATGTGTTGCGTTCGAGAGAACTTGGTCTGTGCTGAAGCATTGGTGAAGGAGCCTGTGATGAAGAGAGAAAAGAATAGGCTCAAACAGCAATAAGCAATAACTTTCTCTTTGATAAAGGCGGTTGCGGAGAGAAGAATACGACTTTTCATTTGAATGTTAGCCAATAAGTTGATGAATAAAATGATAGAAGGAAGATTGAAGATGAGAGTGTAAGGGCTTAAGCCAAAGTCCACCCTTGACTTGTCTTGCACACCAGACCTTCAGCTTGTAAGTCGCCCAAGATGCGGGAGAGCGATGGACGGAGCACCCCTAAACCTTGTGCAGCAGATTGCACACTCGACAGCGGTTGATGGTCGCGCAAATAGTCGAGAACGCGCGAACGCAGGTTTTGCAGGGCAAAGGCACGGAGTTTTTTGCTCAAAAACTGAGTGCGGTCGGAAATATCGCAGAGAAATCTGCGCATCACCTTGGGTTGCTGCATCATAAAGTCGAAGAACGCTTCCTTGTTCACCACACAAATTTTGCATTCCGTAGTGGCTTCCACCGAAACAGGAAACGTGTTTTCAGTGCCAAAGACAAAAGCTGAGGCCAGGAGCATCGGTGCTTCGAGAAGGTCGAGCGTGAAATCGCGCCCTTCTTGTGCCATTTGTGTGCGCACCACCCCTTGGATAAGGAAGAAAATGGAGCGCACAGCCGTGCCTTGCGCCACAATCCGATTGCCAGGAGCGAAGGTTTCGAAGCGGTGTGGCACTTGTGCGAGCCAATCTTGAAGTGATGCCGGAGAGCAGTCCGAAAAAATGGGAACTTGCTGGAGTGCGCTATACATATATTTAAATTTTTCAGCTCAAAGAATAGCCCAAATGGGATGTTGTTCTGTGGAGTCAGGAAGAAGAGCAAAGCCTTCGTATTCAAAAGATTGCCAATCTTCGGTCTTCGCAACTCGCTGAGTGATGAGATGTCGCGCCAAAGCACCGCGCATCATTTTGGCATACACCACCACCGTCTTGAGTTTTCCGTCTTTCATCACTTGAAATTCAGGCATAATGACCTGCACTTCTTTCGTGATGCGCTTCCAGTCGAAGAGCGATTTCATTTCTCCACTTGCCAGAAAGAAGAGAACACCGTCGTCTGCTTTCACCGCATCGAGGAGCACATCGGTGAGCCGTGTGCGCCAGAATTGGAACATCGTTTTTCCATCGTGATCAGGCAACACCACATTCCCCTCCAGACGATAATTTTTGATGCCATCGAGCGGTCGCGTCAATCCATAGAGGAAAGACGTCATCCACAAATGTTGTTGCGCATAAGCAAAGTCTTCGGGAGAAAAATCGCCTGCGCGGAGGTGACGATAAGCCATTCCCGTGTAGGAAAGCACCGCAGCTTGCGGAGTGAGTGCTGGGAAATCCGTGTAGCGTTGCTTATTGAGTGCAGCCAATTGCGGATTTATTTTGAGCAACTGTGCCAATTCCTCAGTCGAGAGTTCAGCCATTTGCGCAGCGTTGTGTTCCGCTTCAGCCAAAAATCGAGGAGAGGAGAGTGATGGTGCGGCAACAACTGGCTCATCCGTCATATCTTTTGCTGGAGAAAGCAGGATTTGCATAGTGTTTGTTGATTATTCGGGATAGACCAAGCGTTCGGGAGAGATTTTGGTGAGCACTTCGTCGAGATATTTTCGTGCTTCCCATCGCGCCATATTGAGATCCATAAGTTGATAGTTACCGCAGTCGCGAGGAGTGGCGCCTGGAATCTCACCTTCAAAGTTGGCAATAAATTCGTAGGTTTCCACGAGCAAAGGCAACACATCTTCAGAGGTGAGGTCGCCTCGGAGGATGAGATAATTGCCTGTCATGCAACCCATTGGTCCCCAATAAATCACGCGTTCCGCCCAAGTGGGGTGATTGCGGAGGAAAGTTGCAGCCAAATGCTCCATCGTGTGGATGGCATTGACGTGCAGTGCTGGTTCGCGGTTAGGAGCTTTCATACGCACATCGAAGGTGGTCACGATTTCTCCGCCGACAGCGTCTTGGCGACTCACATAAACTCCGCGATGCAAGGTGAGGTGATTTACAGTAAAGGAAGGAATCTTTTTCATTGTCAAAATAGTTGGAGAATAGAAGTTAGATGTTAGAGATTAGATGTTAGAAGAACTAGGAGCTCTAGGAGCTCTAGAAGTTCTAGAAAGACTAGAAGCTCTAGAAGAACTAACGTCTAACGTCTAATGTCTAGCGTCTAACCTCTAATCTCTAAAATAAAATGTTTGGTGATGTCGAAGGAGCGGTGCGCCATTTCCGACCAGAAATTCTCGTATTGCGCCCAATGTTCGTCCACACCCGGCGTGTCGCTAATGATGCGGAAACTCACAAAAGGCACATTGTGGAGATGACACACTTGAGCAATAGCCGCACTCTCCATGTCCACAGCCAAACCATCGGGAAATTGCGCTTTGATATCCGCCAAAATAGCGTGGTCAGTGATGAATTTATCGCCCGTGCAAATCAAACCGCAGTGAATCTTCGTGGTAATAGCATCATCTTTCGCCATTTTTTCTGCCACTACCAAAAGATGTTCAGCACCAGCAAAGCGCGCAGGCAAACCCTGCACCTGACCATAAAGATTGCCTTCGCCGCACCACACGTCGTGATAAGTCGTTTCTGCACCCACCACCACGTCCATCACGCCCAATTGAGCGTCAATGCCACCTGCACAACCCGAATTAACAATGGCTTCAGGCGAAAAACGCGCAATCAGTTGCGTAGCTCCAATCGCAGCATTCACCTTGCCAATGCCACATTGCATCAGCACAATATCGTGTTGCGCCAACTTTCCCGTTGTATAGGTACGACCATCAACCAAAATGTCTTCACGCTGCTCCAGCAAAGCCGCTATTTGTGCGTGTTCTTCAGACATTGCCGTGATAATTCCTAGTTTCATAAAGTTCTTGTCGTTGATTTCTCTTGCAAAGATAGTGTGTTTTGTCCACTTTTCCGTAACTTTGCGCATATAAGTACAGAAAGGAAGGTTTTTTCCTCCCAGAATCAGCGAGTTGCAACAAACATTTGCACTGAAAATCGCCCCCACTTTCATTGCTAAAATCCATTTTCCAAAAAGATATGAAACAATTCTTCCAGCGTTATCGCTTAGATCTGCTCTTCGTCTTAGGCTTCATGCTCCTGAGTTGGGCTTATTTCTTCACTCCGCTCAAGGAGCACCTCGTGCTTGGTGGTCACGACACCGTGGCTGGTATGTGGCAAAGCCGCGAACAAGCCCCGATGCTCGATGCCACTGGTGAAAAAAGTTGGTGGAGCAACGGCATCTTCTCGGGAATGCCCAACTATCAGATTTCGCCCACCTATGGTTCGTCCACCCTCTTGGGATGGATCGGCCGCATTGTCACCTTGCTCTCCACTGGTCCTTTGAGTTTTGTGTTCCTCTATCTCTTTGGATTCTACATCCTCATGCGCTCCTTGAAACAGCGTCCGCTTGTTTCCGCATTCGGCTCCATTGCTTGGGCATTTTCCAGCTATTTCTTCATCATCATCGCAGCCGGACACCTGTGGAAAGTAGCCACACTCGGCTTCATTCCTCCCACCATTGCCGGTTTGGTGCTAGCCTATCGTGGCAAATATCTCTGGGGCGCACTTGTCACCGCCTTGTTCACTGGTTTGCAACTCTATAGCAACCACCCACAAATGACCTACTATTTCCTCTTTGTGATGCTCTTCTTGGTCATTGCCTATGGCGTGGACGCTGCGTGCAAACGCACGTGGACGCAATGGCTCAAGGCTTCCGGAGTTGTGGTTGTGGGAGGTTTGATGGGATTGTTGATGAATCTCCCCAACATGTACCACACTTGGCAATATGCCAAAGAGTCTATGCGTGGTAAGAGCGAACTCACCTTTGCTCCGTCTAAAATCTCTAAGGCTGCCGCAGCTGCTGCCGCCCAAACTGGGGCAAGCGGAGCCGACAATGCCGAAGGCACTGCCCGTGCCACCAGCGGACTCGACCGCGACTACATCACACAGTGGAGTTATGGCATCGATGAAACACTCACTTTGATGATTGCCAACTTCAAAGGTGGCGGTTCGGCCAGCATCCAACAACTAGAAAATGGCGACAAATACAAGGGGTATGAAGAAACCTTCCAATATGCCGGACAACTCCAACAGTCTGTGGGGAATAGTGCCTCTTTGCCCGGTATCAATCAGTATTGGGGAAATCAACCCTTCACCGTAGGCCCCGTCTACGTGGGAGCCATCATCTGTTTCTTGTTCCTCTTGAGCCTGGGTTACGTGAAAGGGCCTATGAAATGGGGACTCCTCGCAGCCACTGTTCTCTCTTTGCTCTTCGCTTGGGGCAAAAACTTGATGCCAGTGACGGATTTCTTCATCGACCACTTGCCGATGTATGCCAAATTCCGCACCGTTTCGTCCGCTCTCGTTGTGGCAGAATTCACCATCCCTCTGCTTGCCATCTTGGCGTTGTCTGAGGTGATTCGCCGTCCCGAAGACTTGTTGAAGACGCGCCGCGGACAATACTCCTTCCTCTTCGCTGGTGTGTTCTCCGCAGGACTGTGTTTGCTCTTCGCCCTTGCGCCCGATATGAGCCAACTCTTGTCGGAAGGTGACAAAGAAGTGTTCAACCAACTCCAATCTATGGGTGCGCCTGCCGATTTCGTCAATGGTTATCGTGCTGCCGTCACCACGCTCCATGGATCTATTCTCTCGTCCGATGCGTGGCGTTCGTTCTTCCTCATTGCCATTGCCATCCTTGGCGTTTTCGCCTATGCCAAATATCCCAAACAAGTTCCAGCTTCAGCCCTCGTAGGCGTGTTGTTGGTGCTAACATTGGGAGATATGTGGTCGGTCAATAAGCGTTACCTCAACAATGATAGTTTCTCCGAACCTCAAGCCATGGAGGAAGGACTGAAAAAGACCCCTGCCGACGAAACGATTCTTCGCGACAAATCATTAGACTATCGCGTGCTTAATCTCGCAGGAGGTAGCCCATTCAACGAAACGAGCAACCAAACGGCCTATTGGCACAAATCTGTCGGTGGCTATCACGCGGCTAAGCTCCATCGTTATCAAGATCTCATCGATGCCTATCTCAATGCAGAGTGTGTGGCACTCAATCAAGCCGTTCAACAAAGCTACTCTGCTCTCCAAGCCGATAGTTTACACTGGGCTGCACGTGGCATCCATTCGCAAACCGATCTCTTGAAAGCCGTCAACCAAGGTTTGCACACCGACTCTCTGTCGCCCGTGCTCAATATGCTCAACACGAAGTGGATGATTCTTGCGGGTGGTCAATTCGCTCTCGAAAACACCGCAGCCAATGGCAATGCGTGGTTCGTAGACCGCCTAGACTTTGTGCCTAATGCCGATGCCGAACTCAAAGCGCTTGCCCACACCGACCTCAAACGCGCTGCTGTTGCTGACGAACGCTTCAAAACTGCGTTGCAAACCTCAACATTCGGCAAGGGTACGGTCAAACTTACGCACTATCAGCCCAACGAACTCCGCTATGCAGTGCAGAGTGACAAGGGTGGTGTAGTGGCACTCTCCGAAATCTACTATCCAGGTTGGACAGCCACCCTCGATGGTCAAGACATCCCTGTGGGTCGTGTGAACTATGTGTTGCGCGCGGTCAAAGTGCCTGCTGGTCAGCACACCCTCGTGCTCACTTTCCGTCCATCTTCTGTGAGCACCACAGAAATCATTGCCTACATCACGCTCGCTCTCTTGGCACTCGGTTTCGCCTTCGCCCTTTGGCTGCAGGTCCGCAAGCCGCAGACGCCCTCTACTGATGCTCCTCAGGCAGCGTAGAAACAAGCTTAGTTTTTATTTGAGTTTTACTGCTCACCATTCAAACACCCATTTGTGTTGTATTACAGCGCAAATGGGTGTCCGTTTTTTGTGGTATGCTTCCACAGATTTCAACCCAAAATAATGAAACATTCTTGGTAATATCACAAAATACCGTCTTTAATGTGTTTGTTTTATTGGGTTTAGATTGCAAAAATGGGGTGGGTAGCGCGGAAAACGAGAGAATTTGTAGGAAAAATTATCTTTTTCCGCTTTTTTGTTTGGTTTGTTCTGAGGTAAAGTTTACATTTGCGATGTAAACATTGTAACTAATGAGCAAGATGATTTTACATTAATGGTAAAAAAGTAGATATGTCTATTGTTGGGTTCCGTGTCTTTATGAAAGAATTAAAATGATTTGAGACAAACGATAGAGTAATTTCTTGCTCAACAACACCTTATCATCAAGAAATTTCTAACCGCTTAAAGAAAAAGCATATGAACAAATTTCTCCTCACCCTTTTGGGACTTTTTATGGTAGCCTGCTATGGCTCTGCGCAAAGTTTCGACCAAGTGCACAAGAAAGGAAAATTCTACCTTGCAGTAGACGAGTACTATCTCTTGGACAATAATCCTCGTTTTGGTCAAGGAGCCACAACTGCGGCTGCACTCACGCTTGGCTATACCCTCACTCCACACTTTGGTTTGGAACTCTCGGGTGCATCTCTTGGCTACGAATGGAAAAACAATCCTCGCTACTTGTCGCTCGATTTTAAGCATTACTCTCTCACGAAGGACAGAGTGCGTGTTCTCACCTCTGTTGGTTTGTCTTTAGTGCAAGGTCAGACTAATCTCGGCAAAGATTATCTCGAACCTGCACTCAATTTAGATGCTAGCCTTCAATATCTTTGCACAAAGAATTCGTATGTTGGCTTGAATTTCCGTAAAATGTCTGGGGCTTCGGGTGTCAATATGACGATGATGGGTGTTTCCTTTGGTGGTTACTTTTAACCCAAATCGGTCATTAGATTCTGAACTGATTTCATTGGCTTGTTGGGCAGATGGTTCTTCGTGAGTTCGAAGGCGTAGCGGGCTACGGCAAGAACGAACGTTTTCGTTAAGCCAAATGGGCAGAACCGAGCTTGCTCGAGTTATGCCATAGCGAGAAAACGAAGGATGAAATCCAACAAGAAACAAGATGCCAACAAGAGAATGAAAGATGACAGGAAGTTATCTTCTCTATAACGAATTGCACAATAACGGTCTAATGACCGATTTGGGTTTAATCCCCAGTTTGTATCATCTTGAGGAGCATTCCCTTCAAGAACATACTTTGCTGCATCTCTGCGTGATTGTTTCTAATCTCGCAGAGATGTTTTTTGTTGTGACACTTGCAAAACGACTTTATTCACTTCTCTTTCTTCCTTCTTTTCTCCTCCTTCTTTCTTCGCGCGCGCGTGCGCGCACTACAAGAGTTTTGTTTTTTTGCTGTCACAAGTGTCACAGCAGATGGAGTTGACAGCACTTCCTCATCCCCAAAAACAACGTATCGTTTTGCCGAAAACAACGTGTCATTTTACTGAAAACGACGTGTCGTTTTGTTGAAAACAACGTGTCATTTTACTGAAAACAACGTGTTGTTTTGTGCCGGATAAAGACTGATTGTTTCTCACCGCTGTGACACTTGTGACAGCAAAAAGATGAAAACTCCTGTACTGCGTGTGCGCGAGAAAGTCTTTCGGAAAAAATGGGGGTGGAACGCCAAACAATGTTGCACCAAAGTGTCAAAGTTGTTTTGGGGAGAATTATATCAAAAAAAGATGACGCTAATCGGGTTGGACAAGCATTATGCTTTTTATTGTTGCTCTCAAACTTATCTGATAGCAAAAATATCTATATATTAGATGGAATTGAAAGTACATCTCTCAAAATAGTAGGTATTCAAAATAGATTCTGCAGTTTTTCGCTGATTTTTCACTCTTTCCCCTATTATCTACCCCTATATATTTGTAGGGCAGTGGAACATCGGATACAAACAACAGTGTTATTCGCGTATGGACACAAAAAATGGGATACCACTGTATCCCAACCTTGTTAACCTTAAATCTAATACTATGAAAAACACGATGCAAAGATAATGGTTCTCCTATTAAATTCCAAACTTTCTCCCAATTATTTTGAAGAAAAAGTGAGTGATTGTTCGTTTTTCCCACTTTTATGCTCATCAAAAAGGAAAAATCGCACAATTTATTGCGCGATTTTTGAAGATTAGGAAATGGGTATGGGTGATGTTGGCTCAATAGTTGAAGGTGCTGCTCCCCATAAATTCTCGCAAGAGAGAGGTGGGAGGTACGGCATCGAGCGGCATCGGAGTGAAATAAGAAATGAATTTGCGCAAGCGGTAGGCTTCGGAGTATTCTTCTGCACTTTCGGGCACCATCTCGAGGAGGGGAAGGGCTTGTGCACGGAGGGCCGCAAGTTCGTAGATGAGTGCGGTGTTGAACATCGTGTCGGCTTGTTCCTGGAAGGGGAAAATCCATTTTTCTTCGCCTGCGGTGACGGATGCGCAACGACGAATGACCTCTTGGGGATGGTAGCCACGATATTTGTAATCGCGACAGATGCGGCGGAGCAATCGGCTGTCGCTCGTGGGGATGTAGTTGTGGTCGTCGAGCATAATGGTGGTGAGTGCCGAAGCATAGATTTTGTATTTTGCTGCGGCTGGTATTTTCTCACTCATACGTGGGTTGAGGGCGTGGTTGCCTTCGAGAATGAGGATGGTTTCGGGTTGTAGGTGCAAGAATTTTCCGCTAGGACGACTTTTGCCCGAGGGGAAATCGAAGACGGGGAGTTCTACTTCGTGTCCCGCGAGGAGTTGCGACATTTGGTTGTTGAAGAGCGGGAGATCTACAGCTTCGATGGTTTCAAAGTCGTAGTCGCCGTTTTCGTCAAGGGGTGTGGCTTCTCGATCCACGAAATAGTTGTCGAGGGAGATGCTCACGGGGCGTTTGCCACAGGCGCGGAGTTGTACGGAAAGACGTTTGCTGAAGGTGGTTTTGCCCGAAGAGGAGGGGCCAGCAATGAGAACCACTTTGATGTGGTCGTTTGTGGCGATGTGGTCGGCAATTTTTGCAATTTGTTTTTCTTGCAAGGCTTCTGCCACATTGACCAAATCGTTGGTGGCACCAGCACGAATGGCTTTGTTGAGTTCGCCTACGGTGGTGCACCCAAGGATTTCTTGTCGGCGGTGTTGCTCTTGGAAGACGTCGAACATTTGTTGCTGTTCGGTCATGGGGCGCAGTTGCTGCGGCTGTTTGGGATCGGGCACGCGGATGAGGAGTCCTTCTCCATAGGTGATGAGGTCGAAGAGGGAGAGTTGGCCGGTGCGGAGGAGGAGTGCGCTATAAAAATAGTCGACAGTGTCGTCGAGGATGTAGTAGTGGGTATAGAGATCGCCGATGCTCTCGAGAAGTTGCACCTTGCGTGTGAGTCCTTGTTGGCGGAACACTTCGATGGCTTCTGTGGTGTGTGCAGTGACTCGGCGGAAGGGAATGTTGGCGTCTACGATTTCTGCCATCCGTTGGCGCAGTTGTGCAGCAATCTCGGGAGTTACTCCACCTTCGACTTCGAGATGACAGTAGTATCCTCCGGCAACAGGGGTGCCGATGCGGAGGTTGGAGCCAGGGAAGAGGTCGCGTGTGGCTTTGTAGAGCACGAAAAAGAGGCTTCGTGTGTAGGTGCGCAGTCCAGAGAGGGAAGTAAGGTTGAGAAATTCTAGGTCGCGCGAGTCGTTGATGGTGTAGTGAAGACCTTCCACGCGGTTGTTGACTTTGCAACTAGTGATGCAGCAAGTTTCTTGCAGGCCGATGAGGGGATATATTTCTTCGAGCGTCGCTCCCTTGGGGACTTCGTGATATTGGCCTGTGTTTTTGCAGAAAATTTTGATGAGTTTCATAAAGAGAAAAGACGCTAGAGATTAGACGTTAGACGTTAGAGATTGGAGGGACGCTCCCTCTTTTTTATCCGTCAATAAAAGACATTAGAAAGTAGTTCCTGCCACGAGGGTGGAGGAGCTACTTTCTAATGAGAGAAGATTAGTGTTTATTCTTCTCCCTTGAAGAGAGGATCCCAAGCAGGGAGGAGTGTGGGTTTTTGTTCGAGGAGTTTGAGGGTAGCCGCGGGAACATATTTTTTCTGCACCACAAGGCGGAAGGTGTATTCGTCGAACCATTTGTCGGTCATCACCAAATGTCCTGCAACTCCTGTGGTGGGACCCCACGAGTTTTCTACTTTCCACTTCAAGGGGTTGCCATTTTTGTCGAGGTCAACCGCACAGAGTGTCATAGCGTGGCTAGAGGCTGACGCAAAGGTTTGGATGCGCTCCGCCTTGTTCATTGGGAATGTAGTGTTGAAGAGATCTTCGTAGTCGAAATTTTCCATCGACAAAAGTCCCGTTTTGCGGTCATAGAATTTGCCTACATCGCAAGAATAATACATACGTGTGCTGTCTTTGATGCTAGCGATGGCCATTTGTTTGATTTCTTCCATAGGAAGATTGAGGAAGGTCCAGTTGTGGCCGTCGTAGGTGTGGCGGTCGAGATCGATGGCATAAGTTTTGTAGTAAGGACGTGAAGGATCATTCATAAGCATCACATAGTCGCTCACCAAATTGAAGCCCACATAGCGACGATAGAATTCTTGTGGGGTGTAGGTTTCAGTGCTGATGGGACGGCCTTGTGCATCGCGTAGGGTGTAGGTGAATTGAGTGGGTGGTTCCCCAAGACAAGCCACGAGAATGCGGTAGATAGTGGCGAGTTGTTCTGCCTTGCGCGCTTCGAGTTTTTTGCCGCGTTCACCAGAAGCATAGGCTTTGCGGAGGGCAAGACCGTATTCGCGAAGCTTCAAAGCGATGACTTTAGCCATAGCACTGGTGTTGTTGGCATTGTAGCTCTCGGGCATCACTTCGGCAGGAACGACACCATATTTAGTGATGACGTCTTGCACACCGGTGAAGGTACCACCGTCGCTGATGGGGTTGTGGAACAACCACTCCACGGTGAGGTCGTTTATAGGTTTGTCGGCTTTGTCGAGCACCGATTGCAAGAAGAGGTTTGCTTTTTCGAGTTGGTCGTAGAAAGAGTTGTAGCTTTGTGAGAACTCAAAGCGTCCGAGTTTTTGTTCGCGGATCATATGTGAGCGCATCACGTTGAGCCCGGTGAAGAGCCAGCAGCGTCCGCTAGATTGTTGGTCGGTGATACCCTTTGAAGGAGCTTCGTTGGAGAAGTAAGTATCGTTGGCTTGTGCCACGTTGGGACGTGCGGCAAGTGCAGACACACCAGTGGTGATGAGTGCATTTTGCAAAGCTTTGCTTGCGGGAGTGTTAGGTACGCTCTTACGGAAGTTGCTGAGCATATCGGGGGTGATGGCACCGCGTTGTGCAAAATTGGGGAGTGCAGCTGCCGACAAACAGAGGGTAAGGGCTGCACGAGAGAGAAAACGATAGAACATATTGTGTGGTTTTTAGATTGCTGGGGCTAGAAGTTCTAGAGGAGCTAGAGGAACTAGAGAAGCTAGAAAAACCAGAGACTGATTGGTCTAACGTCTAATCTCTAACTTCTAATCTCTAATCTCTAACGTCTAACTTCTATATCCATCCTTCGGCTTTGTACCAAGCAACGGCTTCGGGGACACCGCGACGCAACGGCCATTGTGGAGAGAAATCAAGGTCTTGTTGAGCAGGAGAGATGTCGCAAATCCAATTGCGTTGTCGCAATAGTTGAAATTTGTCCATGTTGAGCGTAGACATTTTTCCTGTGCATTTCGAAATCCAGGTGTTCACCTGGCACACAGCGCGGAGAAACCACACTGGAGCTTTGATATGTGCCACCCATTTCACCCCCATCTCTTGTTGCAGGAGGTCGCTGAAGGAACGGCTGTCATAGACCTCTCCATCGCTGAGGAAATAACAACGACCGCGCTCTCCACGATGAAGCGCTAGGAAACAAGCATCCACCAAATCGCGAACATAGATGAAGGTGAGGGCTTGAGGGGTATATCCCACTGCAAAATCGATGTGCTTCTTGATGCTATCCGCCATAAGGAAATAGTCCTTCTCGCGAGGACCATACACCCCCGTAGGACGAAGAATGACGAAATCTAATCCCTCAATAGTGGCGAGAGCTCGCTCTGCATCAAGTTTGGAACGACCATAGGCCGTGTTAGGTTGAGGCGTGTCGGCATCGGTGATGGCACGATAGCGATTGAGTCCTTGTGCAATGCTTCCATCCGATTGTCGCACGGGAGTTTCTGCCACAGCTCCCACGACAGAGAGGGAGGAAACAAAGACAAAGCGTCCCTTAAGAAGTTGTAGATCGAGCAAGGTGCGCGCCAGGCGGAGTGTCCCCTCCGTGTTGGTGCGAAGGAAAGCCGCTTCGTTGGGAGCTTTGGTGGCACCAGCAGCGTGGATGACATAATCGAAAGCACCGTATGTTTCAGCGTGTGTGCTGAGTTGCTGCGTGAGCACGGCATCATTCCCCAAATCAAGTTCGATGAAATGGATGCGCGGATCGGTGAGGTATTGTTTGCTGCTCGTTTTGCGGAGCACAGCCCAGGTGTCGAACCCTAATTCGAGAGCTTTTTCAACGAGGAAAGAACCTACAAAGCCCGAGGCACCGGTGATGAGAATTTTAGCCATTGATGAATTCTTGCTAATCAACTGCTTGCACTGTGGAAATAGTGCGAAGAGGAGTTATTGGCAAAGATAATGATTTTCGACGAAACAAACAAGGTGCTTTGCTGTTGTGCTTGTTGATGGAAGAAGAAGGTGGGTTGTGGGAAAAGAAAAAGGCTCACTTTTCGATGTGAAAAGTAAGCCTTAAACTTCCTTAGTCGGGGTGACTGGACTCGAACCAGCGACCTCACGCCCCCCAGACGCGTACTCTAACCAACTGAGCTACACCCCGATTCTTTGGAGGAAGCAAGAAGCATTTCTGCATTTCTTGCCGTTTGCGTTTGCAAAATTACGGCGAAAAATTGGAATCTCCAAATTTAGTGCCACTTTTTTGCGGGAATTTCTCGTAAAAACGTCAAAATGAGGACTTGCGACAACGAAATCAAAGAGGGAAGTATGCATTTTCTTCCGTTTATTTTAACCCTGAGTGTATCATTGCGAGTGGGAGTGCAAGCGTATTATCAAAGAAATAAACTAAGAAAGAAGGATACCACATGCACTTTCAAAATCGAAGTGCAAAAAAATCCATCTGTTTTCCATAGGTTCTAA
>CAJPLH010000030.1 GCA_905371275.1 Prevotellaceae bacterium | reverse complement strand
TTCTTATCCTTATAACTCTATCTCCATCTATGCTTTCCATCCCATGTATGTGGACTTGAGAGAAGTGCCAAAGTTGAAAAATGCTGCACAACAAGCACAATTCGACAAGGAATTTCGTGAACTCAACGCGCTTCCTCAAGTGGAATACGACCGCGTCAATAAACTGAAGCGCGACTATTTGTTGCTTTCATTCAGAGAAACCGGAAAAGAGTTGCTCAAGACGAAAGAGTTTACCGCTTTCTTGGACAACAACGCACATTGGTTGCGTCCTTATGCGGCATTCTCTTATCTTCGCGACAAATATGGTACTCCCGATTTCAGTAAGTGGCCTGAACACAGCACCTACGAATCAACCCAAATAGAGAAACTTTGCGCACCCGAAAGCAAGGTCTGGGAGTCGGTGGCTTACTACTATTATATACAATATCTCTTGCATGTGCAACTGCTTGCTGCTAGCGACCACGCACGCAGCAAAGGTGTGATGTTTAAGGGCGATATTCCCATCGGCATCTCGCGCAACTCGGTTGAAGCTTGGATTGAACCCTATTATTTCAATATGAATGGTCAAGCCGGTGCGCCACCTGATGCTTTCTCTGCCAACGGACAAAACTGGGGCTTCCCCACTTACAACTGGGAAGTGATGAAGCAAGACGGTTATCGCTGGTGGAAACGCAGATTCGCAAAAATGGCGGAGTATTTCACGGCTTATCGCATTGACCACATTCTCGGATTCTTCCGCATTTGGGAAATTCCAAGCAACAGTGTGCAAGGATTGCTCGGTCAATTCTCTCCTGCGCTTCCTATGTCGCCAGAGGAAATAGGACGTTTCGGTCTTTATTTCCAGAAAGACTTTATGACTTCACCTTTCATCTGCGAGGATATTCTTTATCGCGTGTTTGGAGAACAAAGCGAATGGGTGAAACAGACCTTCTTGGAACATAGTCACTATGATGTTTGGTCGCTCCGTCCAGAATATGCTACACAACGTGCGGTTGAGGCTTATTTCAACAAGGAAGGTAAGTCGTTGCCTAATGCTGAGGCTTTGAAGAATGGTGTGTTCTCGCTCATCAACAATGTGCTTTTTGTGGAAGATCACAAACAGCATGACATGTATCATCCTCGCATTGCTGCTCAACAAAGTTTGATTTTCGAACGTTTGCAGCAACATGAGAAGGATGCTTTCAATAGTCTTTACAATCACTATTTCTACGAACGTCACAACCAGTTCTGGTATGACTGCGCAATGGAGAAACTTCCAGAACTTTGCGAAGCGGCTCCGATGCTTCCTTGTGGTGAAGACTTGGGAATGGTGCCCGACTGTGTGCCCTGGGTGATGAACGAACTTCAATTGCTCTCTCTCGAAATTGAGCGCATGCCGAAAGATCCGAAACACGAATTTGGTCACGTGGAATGGTATCCCGAACGCTCTGTTTGCACCATTGGCACGCACGATATGGCAACATTCCGTGGTTGGTGGCGTGAAGATTATAGTCAAACTTGTCGCTACTACTACGATGTGCTCCACCTCGGTGGTGAAGTTCCTGGAGATGCTCCAGGTTGGGTATGCGAAGAAGTGGTGCGCCGTCATCTCAATAGTCCTTCTATGCTTGCCATCTTGGCACTCCAAGATTGGTTTGCGATGGATGAAAAACTGCGCTTTGCAGATGTTGAAGGCGAACGCATCAACGTTCCTGCGAATCCCCGACACTACTGGCGCTATCGCATGCACTTGAGCATCGAAAGTTTGCTTCAACAAACAGCTTTCAATCAACGTGTAACCTCTTTGGTGGAACAAAGCGGCAGACAATAGTAATCTAATACCTCACACGCGCAGCGGCAACCGTTTTGGCGTAACAGCAACCGCTTTGGTGCAGCAACAATTCACTTTCTGTTCAATGTAGTAGGCTCTATTTCTAGAGCACTACATTGCAGAGAGGAAAAAGAGCAGCACTATAACAGTACAATGACTGATTGGGGTTAAACCCAACGCTAAGCCTCCATGCGCAAGATATGCTATAAAAATGAAACACCTACCTCGCCTCCCCTTTTCTCATCTCTTTAATTTGAGTTTTGGATTCTTCGGCGTACAAATCGCTTATGCACTGCAAAGTGCTAACATTTCTCGCATCTTTTCTACCCTCGGTGCAGATCCACACAATCTTTCTTATTTTTGGATTCTCCCCCCTTTGATGGGTATCTTGGTGCAACCCATCATCGGTGTACTCTCAGACCGCACGTGGACACGCTTCGGACGACGCATACCCTATCTATTTGTGGGTGCTCTCATCGCTGTTTTGGTGATGTGCCTTCTTCCTAATGCCGGAAGTTTTGGTATGAGCGTGGGAGTGGCAATGATTTTTGGGTTGATTTCTCTCATGTTTCTCGACACGAGTATCAACATTGCTATGCAACCCTTCAAAATGATGGTGGGCGACATGGTGAACGAAGAGCAAAAATCAACGGCTTACTCCATTCAATCGTTCCTCTGCAATGCAGGTAGTCTTGTGGGATATCTTTTCCCCATAGTCCTCACTTGGTTGGCAGTGGGCAACACAGCAGAACAAGGAAAGGTGCCCGACACGGTGATTTATTCCTTCTATGGTGGTGCAGCCATCCTCATCTTCTGTGTCATCTACACCACACTGACGGTAAAGGAATATCCTCCTCAGCTCTACAACGAATATCATCAAATTACTTCTAATGCTGCGACAAATGCAAGCAATCAAACAGCAATCAAACAGAAAGCGGAGTCTTCCAATGTGTTCGCACTGTTGGTTAAAGCTCCTTCCACTTTCTGGACAGTAGGTTTGGTGCAGTTCTTCTGCTGGGCAGCCTTTATGTTTATGTGGACTTACACCAATGGTTCGATAGCCAACAACATTTTCCATACACCAACAATGCTGAAAGACGGAGTGGTTGTGTTGAACACCACGAGCAATGCTTACAATGAAGCAGGTAACTGGGTGGGTGTTTTGTTTGCTGTGCAAGCCGTGGGTTCGGTGTTGTGGGCAACGGTGATTCCCTTCTTCAAAAATCAAAAGTTCATCTATGCGCTGAGCCTTCTTCTCGGAGGTGTAGGTTTTGCTTCGGTTTATTTCATCCACGATCAATACCTTCTCTTCGTAAGTTTCCTCCTCATCGGTTGCGCGTGGGCAGCAATGCTCGCCTTGCCTTTCACCATCCTCACCAATTCATTGAAGGGTGGACACATGGGAACCTATCTCGGTTTGTTCAATGGCACCATTTGTCTCCCACAAATCGTGGCAGCAGTGGTCGGTGGTTTGATTTTGAAAGTCTTTACTGTACCCGGACAACTTGCTCCTGAAATTTTGATGCTCGTTGTTGCGGGAGGATTGCTCGCAGTGGGAGCTCTTTGTGTAAGCTTCATCAAACTCCGTGACTAATACATATTATTTCCCATAAATCAGCCTCGCGTTTTCTCAACGCGAGGCTTTTTTCGGCTACTACCGCACATTTTTCGGTCGCTTTTTGTAATATATCATTTTACAAACGAGTATCTCGTATTTCATCCTCTTGTAAAAAATCCTAAATTAGGGCATTTTCGACCATGTTTTGCAAGAAAAACGCATCAACTCTCCGCGTTTTTATTGTACCTTTGCTCTGCATTTCAGCAAGATAAACGTTTCTTGAAATGAGATGCACCAGACTTATAATGATTTTCAAAGGAGATTATGCCTCTGTCTCTCCCCAAAGACAGAGAGAATAGCCCTTCTCATTCATCATTCGCACATCAACATTATCTCACAACCCATCCAACGGGGTTTGTTGGATTTGCGTTCTTTCTCAACTACCAAAGTTCACTAGAAGGGTGAGCTTCGGTCTTCACACGTAACAACAACAGCAACCAAACAAATGCTTCAATGAAAAAAGTAGCTTATCTTCTCTTGGCACTCACGCTCGTTGCCTGCACTGGCAAAAAACAGCAAGCCTCTCTCCCATCTAGCAACGAATTTGCTGTCGAAACCATCAGTCCACAAACAGCCGATCTCAATACCACATATCCTGCCATTATTAAAGGAGTGCAAGATGTGGAAATCCGTTCAAAAGTGTCGGGTAACATCGTTAAACAAATGGTAGACGAAGGCGATTTTGTCAAAGCAGGTCAGCCTTTGTTTCAAATCGATCCTACACAATATCGTAGTGCCGTGGAACAAGCACGCGCCGCTGTAAATGTGGCAAAAGCGTCCATCGCAACTCAAGAATTGACTGTGCAAAACAAGCGCATGCTTCGTCAGCGCGACATTGTGTCGCAATTTGATTTGGATGTTGCAGTCAACCAACTTGCCACGTTGCGCGCACAACTCGGACAAGCCAAAGCAGCACTTGCTGCTGCCACCGATCAGTTGAGTTTCTGTACCATTCGCGCTACAAGTTCAGGAGTTATTGGAAGCATTCCCTATCGTTTGGGAACACTCGTAGGACCTTCCAGTCCAGAACCCCTCACCGTGGTGTCAAATCTCACCACCATGTACGCCTATTTCTCCCTCACCGAAAAACAACTCCTCGAAATGACGCGCACCAGCGGCGGAAGTTCAGCAGCAGTCAAGGACTTACCCGAAGTCACGCTCCTTCTCGCTGATGGCACCACCTACGAACAAAAAGGAAAAGTGAGCAGTCTGTCTGGTGTGCTCGACGTATCAACAGGTAGTGTGAAAATGCGTGCCACTTTTGCCAATCCCCAAAGCATTTTACGCTCTGGTGCAACAGGTCAAATCTCCTTCCCCGTTCACCACACCAACGCAATACTCGTAGCGCAGAAATCCACCTACGAAATTCAAAACAAGAAGTTTGTTTATGTAGTGGGAAAAGACAACAAGGTGAAAGCAACCGAAATTGAAGTATTGCCTCAAAACGACGGACAAACTTATGTGGTGACCAAAGGTCTCAACGTCGGCGACAGAATCGTTGTAGAAGGTGTGAACAAGTTGAGCAACGACATGGAAATTAAACCCATCACTCCTCAACAAAGCGAAGCACAACAGAAAAAGTCGCAACAACACATGGCAGAAAAGAAAATGCCTGGACAATAATCGCAAATCGATGATTAGTTCCTGTCATCTTTTCCATCAGTAACACTTTTACGGTCTAATGACCGATTGAGGATAATTCCATCCCCACAAGTATAGGATATTTATGAAACTCGATTTATTTATCAACCGCCCAGTGCTGTCGACGGTGATTTCCATTTTCATCGTCATCTTGGGAACGATGGGATTGATGCAAATCCCCATCACCCAATATCCCGACATTGCTCCTCCCACGGTGCAAGTGTCCACAGCGTATATGGGTGCCAATGCCCAAACCGTGTTGAACTCCGTGATTGCTCCGCTTGAAGAGCAAATCAACGGTGTGGAAAACATGGACTATATGTCCTCATCAGCCACCAACACTGGTCAAGCCTCCATACAAATCACCTTCAAAATGGGCACCGACCCCGACATGGCTGCTGTGAATGTGCAAAATCGCGTGGCAAAAGCCACCGGATTGTTGCCTGCAGAAGTGACTCAAGTCGGTGTTATCACGCAAAAACGTCAGAGTTCCATGCTCATGGTCTTCTCTTTGGTAGACGCTGAAGACCGCTATTCTTCTGACTTTTTGGAAAACTACGTCAAAATCAACCTCATTCCCCAAGTGCAACGTGTAGCCGGTGTGGGTGATGCACAAGTCTTTGCCGGTTCTTATGCTATGCGCATCTGGCTTGATCCCGAGAAAATGGCGTCTTATGGCTTGATTCCAACAGATGTTTCTGCAGTTTTAGCAGAACAAAACATCGAAGCTGCGCCTGGTAACATTGGCGAACGCGAGCACCAAACTTTTCAATATACCCTTCGCTATCGTGGACGCTTGCAGGAAGCATCGCAATTTGAAAACATCGTCATCAAATCGAATGCCGATGGAAGTTTGATTCGTTTGAAAGACATCGCCCGTGTAGAATTAGGAAGCGAATCCTACTCCTTTGGTACCCGCACCAACGGACACAAATCCGTCGGTTGTATGGTATCTCAGATAGCCGGTTCCAATGCCACAAAAATCATTCAAGACATTGAGAAAACCCTAGAAGAAAGTAAATCTTCAATGCCCGCTGGGTTGGAAATCCACATGGCGCAAAATGTGAACGACTTCCTCTTTGCGTCGATCCACGAAGTGGTGAAAACCCTCATCGAAGCCTTCGTACTCGTCTTCTTGGTAGTGTTTATCTTCCTGCAAGACCTACGCTCCACGCTCATTCCCACCATTGCCATTCCCGTAGCCTTGGTAGGCACATTCTTGGTGCTCAACCTCATTGGTTTTTCCCTTAACCTCCTCACCCTTTCTGCCCTAGTTCTCGCCATCGCCATTGTTGTCGATGACGCCATTGTCGTAGTGGAAGGCGTACACGCCAAACTCGATTTGGGATATACCTCCGCGCGCACCGCTTCTCTCGATGCCATGCGTGAACTAGGCGGTGCCATCGTTTCCATCACACTCGTCATGATGGCCGTGTTCGTCCCCGTTTCGTTCATGGGTGGCACAAGTGGCACATTTTATCGCCAGTTCGGCATCACCATGGCAGTAGCCATTGGCTTCTCCGCACTCAATGCCTTGACCCTTTCTCCTGCCCTGTGCGCCATTATCCTCAAAGCGCACAACGACCATCGCAGTTTGGGAGAGCGTGTGCAGGTGGCTCAGAAAGCCGCTTTGGAGCAAATGAAAGAAAAATATGCCGTCAAAGGCAAGAAATTCGGTCTTTCTCTGCCCCCTTGGCTCACGCTGCTGTTGCTCATCGTCACCATTGTCATGATGGTCGTAGGACTCTTCACTTTCGAACACGTCATCATCAGCATCATCGCTTGGGGCATTGCCATTGTCGCCATTTTAGGACTCTTCTCCGACCGTTTCATCACCGCTTTCAACCAATGGTATGAGCGCATCTTGGAGCGTTACAAGAAGAATGTAAATCACTTCGTACGCCGTCCCTGGCTCTCCATGGGCTTGGTGGTTGTTTCCATCGGAGGTTTGTTTTGGATGATGCAAGCCACCCCCACAACCCTTGTGCCCTCAGAAGACACCGGCACTTTGATGGGCATCGTAGCTATGCCTCCTGGCACCTCTCAAGACCGCACAGACGAAGTGCTCCAACAGGTAGAGAAAATGGTTATGGCTTCCCCCTTGGTGAAAAATACGATGGCTATTTCTGGATTTTCGATGATGGGAGGACAGGGCCCTTCTTATGGTTCTTTCTTCATCAAACTCAAACCTTGGGAGGAGCGCAACGCCATCACCGAAAGTTCCAAAATGGTGTTCATCAACTTGTTGCTCGAATCGCAGAAATCCTTCAAAGACGCGCAAGTCTTCTTCTTCCAACCTCCAATGATTATGGGGTACGGTATGTCCAACGGATTCTCGCTTAACCTCCAAGATCGCACGGGTGGAGAGCTCTCCAAGTTCAGAGACGTTGCCACCAACTTCATTGCCGAATTGAACAAGCGTCCAGAAATTCAGGCCGCGCAAACCAACTTCGACACCAAGTTCCCACAATACATCATCGACATCGATGCTGCGCAATGCAAACGTGCTGGCATCTCTCCGCGCGATGTTCTCTCCACTTTGCAAGGTTATTTTGGTGGCTTGTATTCTTCCAACTTCAACCGATTTGGTAAGATTTATCGCGTCATCGTGCAAGCCGAATTTAGTGCACGCGCCAACATTGAGTCGCTCAACAACATCAAGGTGCGCAATGCACGCGGACAGATGGCACCCATCACGCAGTTCATGACGCTGACGCCCACCGAAGGTCCCGACAACATCAACCGCTTCAACATGTTCACGTCGATTTCCATCAATGGTAACCCTGCCGATGGATACACTTCGGGACAAGCCATCAAAGCCGTGGAAGAAGTAGCCAAAGAAAGTCTACCTGTGGGCTACACCTACGAGTATTCAGGTCTCACACGCGAAGAACAATCTGCCAGTGGCAGCACCACCGCCATTGTGTTCGGTCTTTGCTTCCTCTTCATCTATTTGTTGCTCGCTGCGCAATATGAAAGCTACCTCCTTCCCCTAGCCGTGCTGCTCTCCGTGCCCTTCGGATTACTTGGTTCGTTCCTTTTCATCCAAGGCATCGGCAGTTTGAGCTTACTCCCCGGCGTGGCAGGTCAAATGCTAGGAGCTGTGTTTGGTGAAGCACAAAACAACATCTACGTGCAGATTGCCCTCATCATGCTCATTGGTTTGTTGGCCAAGAATGCCATTCTCATCGTTGAGTTCGCCCTCGACCGTCGCAAAGCCGGCATGAGCATCACCACAGCCTCTCTCGAAGGAGCAGCAGCCCGTCTGCGCCCCATCTTGATGACTTCTATGGCGATGATTATTGGGTTGTTGCCCATGATGTTTGCCTTTGGAGTCGGTGCCAACGGCAACCGCTCGCTCGGTACCACAGCCATTGGTGGTATGTTGATTGGTATGATTTGCCAAATCTTTGTCGTGCCTGCACTCTTCCGCATCTTCCAAGGCTTGCAAGAGCGCATTAAACCTATTGATTTCTCACATCTTCACAATAACGAAGCGGAACTTTCCAACGAACAACCCCTTCTAGAAGAAGCATCTGAGGAAATAAATTAATCTCTCTGGGGGAAGGTGTGCAACCGCCACTTTTCCCCCTTTGAAGATTTCAATGAGATGAAAATCTCACAATATGCACGATTCATCACGATAATTTTCTATGAAATCATTCTTATATATTGCAGCAGCTGCTACGCTCCTCACGAGTTGTCACTCTCTGTTTGGCACCTATGAGCGCAACACTGCTCACACCGCTTCATTCGTGGAGCATCTTTATCGCAGCACCCCACAGCAAGATAGCGCGTCCACCACGACAGACACCACTTCGTTTGGTAATTTGCCCTGGCGCGAAGTCTTCAACGATGCCCATTTGCAACAACTCATTTCCACCGCCTTAGAGCGTAATGCTGACCTCCGCAAAGCTCAACTCACCATCCAACAAGCGGAAGTGGGGTTGCGACTCAATCGTCTGGCTTACCTCCCACAAATTGCGCTCTCTCCATCCGCCACGGTGTCAAAAGTCTTTGTGGAGGGAATGACCACCAACGAGAGTTATGCTTTTCCCCTTCAGGCTTCGTGGCAAATCGATGCTTTTGGCAAACTCTATAATGCCAAGAAACAAGGTGAACTCTCGGTGCTGCAAGCCAAAGCCGCCAAGCAAGCCGTGCAAACGAGCATCGTCGCTGCCGTGGCTAATCTCTATTACAGTCTGCAAATGCTGGATGAGCAACTCGCCACGACGCAAGCCACGTTGAAACTTTGGCACAAAAACATCGAAGCGATGACTGCGATGAAAGAAGCTGGTTACACCAACTCTTCTGCCATTGCCAGTACTAAGGCACAAGTGTTGCAAATCGAAGCCACTGTGCCCACACTCACCGACAACATTAGCCAAGCTGAAAATGCGCTGTGTTTGTTGCTTCACGAAGCACCTCACGGCATTGAGCGCGGAACCTTCTCTGCAGAAAACTTCCCCACATCTTTTTCTGCCGGACTTCCCCTCTCACTTTTGAGTAGTCGTCCGGATGTGGCGATTGCCGAAGCCAAACTCGCGAATGCCTTCTATGGCATCCAGGCGGCACGTGGTGCTTTCTATCCGCAAATTACAATTTCTGCGCAAGGTAGTTTCACTAATGCTCTCGGAGGAATGGTGGTGAATCCCGGTAAATTCATTGCATCGGGAGTGGCTTCGCTCACTCAACCTCTCTTTGCACAAGGCAAACTCAAAGGTGGTCTGGAGGTGGCTAAACTTCAACAGGAAGCTGCACAAATAGATTTTGAGAAAACATTGCTTACAGCTGGTCAAGAGGTGAGCAACGCCTTGAGCAAGTATCACACTGCGTCCACCACAACGGCCATTGCGCAAGAGCGTCTCAAGGAATTGCAAAAAGCCAATGATGACACCGAGTTTTTGTTTCGCAACGGCAACACCACGACTTATCTCGAAACGCTGACTGCGCAGATGAATCTGCTCAATGGTCGTCTGTCGCTCATCAACAATCGTTTTGAAAAGGTGCAAGCGGCGATAAAACTCTATCAAGCTCTCGGTGGAGGAAGAATGTAAGCCACTTCTTCTAGGGTTTAATTCGTTAGTCTTTCTGCTAACTTCTTGTCCTGCATCACACGGGGACTGTGTCAAAAGAGAATCTTTTTGCCGCAGTCCCTTTTTTGGGGATTTCTGGGTTGAAACCTTTGCAATGACTGCTGGTGGTGTTCGTGCATCAGGCAAACTGAATGCCGCAATGCTGTTATCTTTTCTATAACGAACAGCACTATAACGATCTAATGACCGATTGGGGATTATATGTTGGGTTGGCTTTCGCCGTGAAAGTAGAAATGAAGCGTGACGCACATATCATTGGTGCGCCCCTATAAGTATATGGGGAGATATTGCCCCAAAGAGGGAAAAAATCGCAGAAAAGTGACAAATTTCCTTCGAATAGTCTGTGTTTTGCTATTACTACTTGGCAAATTAGGTGGTAAGTCGTTCGGTCGCCTAAGAGAAGTTGAAATCGAGATGAAAGAGATGGCAGAAGGCTCTCGCGCGTACGCGTAGCGCGCGCCTTCCAACAGCGATGTTGTTTTTTTGCTGTCACAAGTGTCACACTCGAGGTGAAAAATGAGAGAAGAAAGGAGAGTATTTCGCATAAAAGAAGGAGCAAAAAGGGTGTTTTTCTCCGTTTTATCGTCGAAAATTTGAGGGGGAAATAGCTTTATTGTTGAAATATATCTTAAAAATATCCGTAATTAACTGTCCATTAAGGTGTTATACGTAATGGTGTGACACTTGTGACAGCAAAAATGCAAAAACTCCTGTACTGTGCGTGTACGCGTGCGCGCGAAGAGGTTGAATATAGACTTTTTTACAATTTGAATTTTGTTATCTCCGATGAGTGAGTCGAACGAATTTTCGATAACAGGCAGAACTTTTGCAGTTTCGGAGCGTTCATAGAAAACGACACGTTGTTTTGTATAAAACAAGCCGTCGTTTTCAAAAAGTGACACGTCGTTTTGTGTAAAATAAGCCGTCGTTTTCAAAAAGTGACACGTCGTTTTATGAAAAACAAGCCGTTGTTTTAGATGTAATATGTGCTTGGAAAGGCGAGAGTAGGGTGGTAGAGTTGGTAGATTGGAGTTATGCGACATTGTTCCTGCAAAATTCCTAGGCCATTTGGGAGAGAAAAACCCCAAAACGAAGAAAAATCGACCATTAGAGATAAAAAAAGCCGAAAATATTTGGTAGTATCACGGAAAGTGCGTACTTTTGCATCGCCTTTCAGATGAAAGGGCAACCTGGTGACCGTAGTTCAGTTGGTTAGAGCGTCAGATTGTGGTTCTGAATGTCGTGGGTTCGAATCCCATCGGTCACCCTAGAAAATATCCCTTGCAACTTTAATGTTGCGAGGGATTTTTTGTTTTTCTCCTCAGAACTCTGAAGATTTCACACGAAACACGCTCAAAATTTGGCATTCCCACGAGATAGCCGTAATTTTGCACTTGAATATGAATACAAACGACTTGACTACTCATAATAAGAAAGATACAACAGTGAATGAGGCGCCACAAAAGCAGGTGGAAGCCGCTGTCGCTGAGCCATCTTCTTCTATCATCTCCAACAAAAAGGCGACTTTCGTGACGTTGGGTTGCAAACTCAACTACGCCGAAACGTCCACACTACGCGACCGACTCACCGCACGCGGTTGTTTGCCTGCCGAAGAAAAAGAAACGGCTGATATTTGCATCGTCAATACGTGCAGTGTCACGGGCGAAGCCGATGCCAAGTGCCGACACGCCATCCGCAGTCTTCATCGTGAACATCCCAATGCTTTCATTGCCGTGATGGGCTGTTACGCTCAACTTTCGGGGGAAGACATTGCCAAAATCGAAGGGGTGGACCTCGTGGTGGGACAGGAACAAAAGGGACGCATCATAGAACTCATTGAGGAGCACTACGAAGCGCACTCTATGGGTGTGAAAGCTGAAACGGAATCGCACGGTGGCATCTTCTATACCACTCCGCTCAAAGATATCAAGACTTTCGTGCCTTCTTGTTCCAGAGGTGAGCGCACACGCTATTTTCTCAAAGTGCAAGATGGCTGTAATTATTTCTGCACCTATTGCACCATTCCCGCCGCACGCGGTTTGTCGCGCAATGCCACTATTGCCGACGTGGTGGCGCAAGCTGAAGATGCAGCGGCAGCAGGCGGACGCGAAATTGTGCTCACTGGTGTGAATATTGGTGACTTCGGACGCTCTACCGGGGAGAATTTCTTCCAACTCGTGCAGGCACTTGACCAAGTGGAGGGCATTGCACGCTATCGCATTTCGAGCATCGAACCCAACTTGCTCACGGATGAGATTGTGGACTATTGTAGCAAGAGTCGCGCTTTTATGCCTCACTTCCACATTCCGCTGCAAAGCGGTAGCGATGGGGTGTTGAAATTGATGCAACGTCACTACGACACCGCGCTTTTCCGCTCGAAGGTGGAACTCATTCGTCGCATTATGCCCGATGCCTTTATTGGGGTCGATGTGATTGTGGGTACGCGTGGTGAAACGGACGAATTTTTCGAAGAAGCCTACGAATTCATTGCTTCGCTTCCCATTTCGCAACTCCACGTGTTCAGTTATTCCGAACGTCCAGGTACGGCGGCTTTGCGCATTCCCCACGTGGTAGACGCGCAAGCTAAGCGCGAACGAAGCAAACGTTTGCTTGCGCTCTCTGAAGAGAAACGTAAGGCGCACTATCGCCAATTTATTGGGGCAGAGCGCACTGTGTTATGGGAGCATCTGCGTGAGGGAAAACCGCTGATGGGTTGGACGGATAATTACATCCGCGTGCAATTGGTTGAGGGGGCAATCCCTAATCCCGATGAACTCGGCCGCGTGCGATTGGGTGATTTCACCGAAAATGAAGATGCCTTGATTGCTACCCCTGTGGACTAAATGACTGATAGGAGTTAATCACCAGTAGCACTTTTACGGTCTAACGATCGCGATTTGGGTTAAACCTCTCTCCACAGCGGAGAGCGTAGATTTGTTTCATCATCAAACATCACAACAATGATAGCTGTCGTCATTCTCAACTGGAACGGTGCCGAGATGTTGCGCCGATTTCTTCCTTCGGTGGTGGAGCATTCTCACCCCTTGGGCGAAGTCATCGTGGCGGACAATGGTTCGACCGATGAGTCTTTGGAAATTCTGCAACAAGAGTTTCCCGAAGTGCGCACCCTCGTATTAGACCGCAACTATGGTTTTGCCGAAGGCTACAACGAGGCTTTCCGACAGTTGGATATCATTGCTCCTCAACGCTATGAGTATTATTTGTTGCTCAATAGCGATGTGCGCGTCACTGCCGATTGGCTTCGTCCGCTGCATACATATATGGAGCAACATCCCGAAGTGGCGGCTGCGCAACCGAAGGTGCGTGCCGAATGGGCGCACGACACTTTAGAATATGCCGGAGCTGCCGGTGGATATATTGACCGCTATGGTTATCCTTTCTGCCGTGGTCGTCTGCTCTCTGTGGTGGAAAAAGACAGTGGGCAATATGACGACATTGCTCCTATCTTTTGGGCTACGGGTGCGGCACTGCTCATTCGTCAGTCTGACTGGTGGAATGTGGGCGGCTTAGATGGTCGCTTCTTTGCACACAATGAGGAGATTGACCTCTGTTGGCGTCTGCGCGCTCGTGGTCGTGGCATTGTGTGTGTGTCCCAGAGTGTGGTTTATCACGTGGGCGGTGGCACACTGCCGCAGGAACATCCGCGCAAAACTTATCTCAACTTTCGCAACAATCTCACGATGCTTTTCAAAAATCTGCCAGATGCGGAGTTGAAGCACGTGATGCGTGTGCGTCGTTTTCTGGATTTTGTGGCTTTTGTGCAGTTTCTCGTGAAAGGCGATTGGGCGAATGCCAAAGCCGTGCGCAAAGCGCGTCGCGATTTCCACCAATGGCAGTCCGATTTTGTGAAAGATCGACAAGAAAATCTCTCTCGAATGGTGCTCAATCCTATTCCCGAGCGCGTTAATCGGAGCTTGATTGTTGGTTTCTTCCTCAAAGGACAGAAAACTTTCTCTGCTTTTATGCAAAGAAGCTGATGG
>CAJPLH010000029.1 GCA_905371275.1 Prevotellaceae bacterium | reverse complement strand
AAATGAGTTCTACAAAAGAATATTGTAATTTTGCACTTGCTGGTTGACTCTACAAAACACGCCCCCAACCATACGCGCGCAAACCACCAGCCTTCTGGTTTGTTCATATCACACAAAATCAGTATCTTTGCAGATGGTTGCCCTATGCGCAGCCATAATAGCCTATGTATTACATCTCCAAACGCATCGAAATAGCCTACTCTCACCAACTCAAACTCGACTACGAGAGCAAATGTACGCGCCCACACGGACACAATGGCATCGTTACGGTCTATTGCTGTGCCGAAGAGTTAAACGAATATGGAATGGTCGTCGACTTCACCCACGTCAAACAAAAGGTGCAAGACAAACTCGACCATCGCAATGTCAACGAAATTCTCCATTTCAACACCACCGCCGAAAACATGGCACGCTGGATTTGCGAACAAATCCCCAATGCCTACAAAGTTTCCTTCCAAGAGAGCGAAGGCAACGTGGCGGTCTATGTGAAACCTGGATTTGAGCATGCAGCGCTCTAATCAACTCGCGAGAAAACTTCCTATCCTCCTAGATACAGAAAGCGTCTAGGCAACTCACCCCAATGAAAGTAAACGAAATATTCTATTCTCTTCAAGGCGAAGGATATTGGACGGGAACGCCTGCGGTGTTTGTTCGATTAAGTGGATGCAATCTCAAATGCTTCTTCTGCGACACCGCACACGAAACGGGAGTGCAACAAAAAGAAGCCGACATCGTGTCGGAAGTAATGAAATATCCTGCTCACCACGTTGTCATCACAGGAGGCGAACCCTCGCTCTTCCTCACTCACTCTTTGGTTGAAGCCCTGCACCAAGTTGGAAAATTCGTAGCTGTGGAAACCAACGGCACACATCCTCTTCCCGACAACGTCGATTGGATCACCCTCTCTCCCAAAGACGCTTTTGTGCCCAACGCTACCCCAACGCTCACACGTTGCAACGAATTGAAAGTGGTTTGCGACGGCACTCCACCTCCCACTTATCCCAACATCACGGCCGACCATCGTTTCCTTCAACCCTGCGATGTCGGCAACCAACAAGAAAACCAGCGCATCATGGCCGCCACCGTGAACTTCTGCTTAGAAAATCCGGAATGGCGACTCTCCTTGCAAACCCATAAAATAGCTGGTATCCAGTAATCCTACCTACAAAAATTCCCTCATCTCATAAGGCTCATGAAGCATATCCGAAATTTCTGCATTATCGCCCACATTGACCACGGTAAGAGCACTTTAGCCGACAGACTGCTGGAACGCACGTCTACCATAAAAGTCACCGAAGGTCAGATGCTCGACGACATGGACCTCGAAAAGGAACGTGGTATCACGATCAAAAGTCACGCCATCCAAATGAACTACAAAATGGATGGTCAAGACTACGTGCTCAATCTCATTGACACTCCGGGACACGTGGACTTCGCTTATGAGGTGAGTCGCTCCATCGCAGCCTGCGAAGGTTGTCTGCTCGTGGTAGACTCCACGCAAGGCGTTCAAGCACAAACCATCTCCAACCTCTACATGGCCATCGAGCACGATTTGGAAATCATCCCCGTGCTCAACAAATGCGACATGCCCAACTCCATGCCTGAGGAAGTGGAAGATGAAATCATCGAACTCATTGGTTGCAAACGCGAAGACATCATTCGCGCCTCTGGCAAAACCGGTGAGGGTGTCGACGACATTCTCCGCGCCGTCATTGAGCGCATTCCCGCGCCAGAAGGCGACCCCGATGCACCTTTGCAAGCACTCATTTTCGACTCCGTCTTCAATTCCTATCGCGGCATCATTGCCTACTTCAAGATTGTCAATGGTTCCATTAAAAGTGGAGAAAACGTCATCTTCGTCAACACTGGACGACAATATAAAGCCGACGAAGTGGGAGTGCTCAAAATGGAACTTTCTCCCAAAAAACAACTCTCCTGCGGTGATGTGGGTTACATTGTGAGTGGCATCAAAACAGCCACTGAAGTCAAAGTGGGCGATACCATCACCACTGTGGAGCGTCCGTGCGACAAAGCCATTGAGGGTTTTGAAGAAGTGAAACCCATGGTCTTCGCAGGTGTATATCCCATTGAAACAGAGGATTTTGAACTCCTTCGTGCATCGCTAGAGAAACTTCAACTCAACGATGCTTCTCTCTCCTTCCAACCCGAATCATCGGTGGCACTCGGTTTCGGATTCCGCTGCGGATTCTTAGGATTGCTCCACATGGAAATCGTGCAAGAACGCCTTGACCGTGAGTTCAACATGAACGTCATCACCACAGTGCCCAACGTAAGTTATAACATTTACGACAAGCACCTCGAAATGAAGGAAGTGCACAACCCAGCAGGTATGCCCGATGCCATGGAAATCGACCACATCGAAGAACCCTACATCCGTGCTTCCATCATCACGCGCACCGACTTCATTGGCAACATTATGACCCTTTGTTTGGGCAAACGCGGTGAACTCATCAAGCAGGAATACGTTTCGGGCGACCGCGTGGAACTACATTACGATATGCCATTGGCTGAAATCGTCATTGACTTCTACGACAAACTCAAGTCAATATCAAAGGGTTACGCCTCTTTCGACTATCACCCCATTGGTTTCCGCCCCTCAAAACTCGTGAAACTCGACATTCTCCTCAACGGCGAACCTGTCGATGCGCTTTCCACATTGACCCACGTTGACAACTCTGTCTATTTTGGACGTCGCATGTGCGAAAAACTCAAAGAACTTCTCCCCCGTCAACAATTTGACATCGCCATTCAAGCCGCCATCGGTGCAAAAATCATTGCCCGCGAAACGGTGAAGCAATTGCGCAAAGACGTTACCGCAAAATGCTATGGAGGTGACGTGAGCCGTAAGCGCAAACTCCTCGAAAAACAAAAGCGCGGTAAGAAGAAAATGAAGGAAATCGGCAACGTGCAAGTGCCTCAAAAAGCCTTCCTTGCTGTCTTGAAACTCGACTAAATTTCCCTTATCAAGCCTCCAACTCTTGACTATGGTTCCGCTCGCCAGTGAGACACAGAGAGCCACACATATCCTCCTGCTCCACTTGCCCTCATAGTCAGCACAACATATTCGGAGCTTTGCTCCCTCTTTCTCGATAAAAATTGACATCATGATAGAGAAAATCAAGCAGTTGCTCGCTGAAGTGCCGAGCCTTGCTGCACAAAATGACGAACAGCTAGAAGCACTTCGCTTGAAATATCTAAGTAAGAAAGGCCTCATCAATCAACTGATGGCGGATTTCCGCAATGTTGCGGCCGATCAAAAGCGCGAAGTTGGTGTACACATCAACCAATTGAAAGATGCTCTCCAAACGCGTTTCAACGAACTCAAGACGGAGCTCTCTACCACAGAGGAAGACCATTCTCATCTCGACCTCACACGCACCCCCTACCCCATCGCCCTCGGCACACGTCACCCTTTGTCGGTGGTGAAACAAGAAATCATCGACATCTTCTCTCGCATGGGATTCTCGCTTGCCGATGGTCCTGAAGTGGAAGACGACTGGCACGTGTTTGGTGCTATGAACTTCGCAGAAGACCACCCTGCTCGCGATATGCAAGACACCTTCTTCATCGAATCGCACCCCGATGTCATCCTCCGCACCCACACTTCTAGTGTGCAAAGTCGCGTGATGGAGCACACCCAACCTCCCATTCGCGTCATCTGCCCAGGACGTGTGTATCGCAACGAAGCCATTTCTGCCCGCGCACACTGCTTTTTCCACCAAGTGGAAGGCTTGTACATCGACAAAGATGTGTCTTTCACCGACTTGAAACAAGTACTCCTCACCTTCGCACGAGAAATGTTTGGTGCCGATACGCAAATCCGCTTGCGTCCCTCTTATTTCCCCTTCACTGAGCCTTCTGCCGAAATGGACATCTCCTGCAACATTTGTGCAGGTGATGGCTGTGGATTCTGCAAACACACTGGCTGGGTGGAAATTCTCGGCTGTGGCATGGTAGACCCCGCAGTGTTGGAAGCCAACGGCATCGACTCCACCGTCTACAAAGGCTATGCCTTCGGTATGGGTGTGGAACGTATCACCAACTTGAAATACCAAGTCAAAGACTTGCGTCTCTTCTCTGAAAATGACGTCCGTTTCCTCGACCAGTTTATGGCTGCTCACTAATCGGACTTCTTGCCTAACATCAATCCCCGCTATTTTCTCTCCTTGAAAATCGTGGGGATTTTGCTTTTGTTTCCCACTTGCACAGACGCGAACAACTGTATTTTTCAAACTGCAGCACCACTTTAGCCTTAGATTTTGCGCTTTGATAAGGGGTGATGAAACCATCCACAAGAGTAAAGTGACAATGAAAAGAATCTTTTCGTAGTCAGATGATGGAAATCTGGAATTTGTTGAGAAAATGGAGAACATAGGCGTTAGATTTGAGATTATGGTTTTGCCGTGAATGCTGAAATGAGCGAGAAGCAGGCTTTCTTGAAGTGCCCCTATAGATATAAGCACACATAAAAGCTCAAAGAGAGAAAAAATCGGGAAAAAGTGAAGAAAAAAATTGCGACACCCTCATATTTATCATCTACACATAGCAAAACAAGCATATTATATGCAACTGACCAGATGCACCGACAAGAAAAAAAGAATGAAGTAGGCGGAGATGGAGCGCAACGATCAAGACGAGAAGAATCTCTAAAAGATGCCGCGCTACTTCCTCGCACGCGTGCGCAATGCGCGCGCACCATCTACAGCAATTTAGTTTTTTTGCTGTCACATCTGTCACACATGCAGCAAAACGTAAGGAAACAATCTAGAGAATCCCACCAAACAAACTCTCTCAAAAGGAGAGATGCGATGATGCCATTTGACTGTTCTGTGTTAAAGTACACTAACCACAAACATAACCTATTGATTTCAAGTCATTTCTAACAAGTATGTGACACTTGTGACAGCAAAAACACGAAAACTCCTGTAATGTGCGCGTATACGCGCACGCGCGAGGATGGTGAATTTCAGATATTTCACTATTAAAAATTCGGCTATTGGTCGTGTCGGAGATTTTCCTCAAAACAGGAGACGTTTTCTTCAAAACAAGGGACTTTTTTCTCAAAACAAGGGACTTTTTCCTCAAAACAAGGGACATTTTCTTCAAAACAAGGGACTTTTTCTGAGAAAAGTATTAGACTATTTGACGAAACAAAAGCCCCTTTCTCCAACAACACTGAAGGGTTTGATTCACGATGTGGCAATCCCCCTAATAAATCCACGGCCTTTGATTTGCCCCTCGTTCTTTTTTCGTAAATTTGCAGGTAGAGAGCAGGATGCTCACACTACTTTTTCAAGATTAGCACAAATGGAACTAGATATTCTCCCCCTCGGCCTACCCACAGACGCACAGCAACCTTTGGTGATAGCCGGCCCCTGTTCGGCAGAAACCGAAGAACAAGTTGTCCAAACGGCACAAGCTCTAGCGGAAAAGGGTTGTCATATCTTTCGGGCTGGAGTATGGAAGCCACGCACCAAACCCGGTGGTTTTGAAGGAGTTGGAGAAAAGGCTCTGAAATGGTTGCAACGAGTGAAAAAAGAAACGGGAATGCTAGTAGGCACTGAAGTGGCCACTCCCGAACACGTGGAACTTTGTTTGCAGCACGACATTGACCTGCTGTGGGTTGGCGCGCGCACCACAGCAAACCCCTTCGCAGTGCAATCACTTGCCGACTGTTTGCAAGGAGTCGATGTGCCTGTGCTGGTGAAAAATCCCGTGAGCCCCGACTTAGAATTGTGGATTGGGGCTATGCAACGCCTCAACCAAGCAGGCATCCAACGCATAGGCGCCATTCATCGAGGTTTTTCCAGTTACAACAACAAACTCTATCGCAACAATCCAACGTGGCAAATTCCCATAGAACTGCGACGTCGCATTCCCGAACTCCCCATCATTGGCGATCCGAGTCACATTGGAGGCAAACGCGATCTTATAGCTCCCCTCTGTCAGCAAGCCATGGATTTGGGTTTCGATGGTCTCATCATCGAGACGCATTGCACCCCCGACAAGGCTTGGAGCGATGCAGCCCAACAAGTCACTCCCGATGTGCTTCATTACATTCTCTCGCTCCTCGTTGTTCGCGACAAACGACAACAAATGGACGAGATTTCCGATTTGCGCCAACAAATCGATGATATAGACCATCAGCTCATGGAACTATTGGCACAAAGAATGCGCGTTTGTCGCCAAATTGGTCAATATAAACGCGACCACAACGTGACTGTTTTTCAAGCCAATCGCTACAATGAAATTTTAGACAAACGAAGTGCGCAAGGTGCTTTGTGTGGCATGAACGCAGAATTTATTGCCACTGTGTTTGAGAGCATTCACGAAGAGTCGGTGCGACAACAGATGGATGTCGTCCATCAATAGAAAAGGAGGTAGATTTATAGGTTCGAAAACAATCAACAATGTTCTTTTCTGATGCTAAACCATCAAGTTCTAGCCTCTCTTCTTCAAGAATTTCACCCCTTAGCATAGTCTATTCGAGTCCCCAAAGAAGAATAAAAGAGAATGCCATTAGTAGCTCATTTTCATGCGTAAAATTGAGGTCATCTCATAAGAAAGTAGTAACTTTGCTCTATACCTCAACACAGCATCAGTGTTGCAGAAAATGATTTGTTAACTCCACACCCTCACATATGATTTCCTCCCTCAACACTTCCAGCGCTATCCACTTGATTGTAGTGGACTGCCAGCACGATTTTTGCCATCCTCAAGGTGCACTCTATGTGCCTAAAGCCGAACAGGCAGTGCAACACGTGGCTCAACTTCTGAAAAGTGGACTTGTGGAACGCGTGACTTTCACGCTCGACTGGCATCCTCTCGATCATTGCTCTTTTGTCACACAAGGTGGACAATGGCCTGTGCACTGTGTGCAACACACACGCGGAGCAGGACTCGACGAACAATTAGATTTGCGCGAAATGACTACACTCTCTCCCACTTTTGTGACGAAAGGTGCTGATCGCAATCGAGAGGAATACGGGGCTTTTTCGCAGCCATCGCCCGAAGAACTTGCGTTGCTCCAAACGGGAAACGTGGTGGTGTGTGGCATCGCTGGCGACTATTGTGTGCTGGAAACACTGAAAAACGTGTTGAAAGTGCGTCCTGACGCTCAAGTCTTTCTCGAAGGTATCGCTTCTATCGATGGCGGAGAATCGCTCAATGGCTTCTTGGCGCAACACAACGTTTCCACCTTTCAAGCAAAACTTTCCTAACCTCTGAAGATTTCACCGACATGAACGCAACAACATTCAACGAACGCAGCATCGCTCTGCTCACCGATCTCTACGAAATCACAATGGCTAACGGCTATTTTGAGGAGGGAAGACAAAAAACAGAAGTTGTTTTCGATGTGTTTTATCGTCAAATTCCTGATCAGGGTGGTTTTGCCATCTTTGCAGGACTAGAACAGATTGTGGAATATATTGAGCAACTCCATTTCTCGGCAAAAGATGTGGACTATTTGCGTTCGCTCCACCTCTTTTCAGAAGAGTTCTTGAACTATCTAGCAAATTTTTCCTTCTCTGGAAGCATTGACGCCCTTGCAGAAGGTACGATAATTTATCCCAACGAACCCTTGCTGACAGTGACGGCACCCATCATTGAGGCGCAACTCATTGAAACGTTTTTGCTCACACAAATCAACCACCAGAGTTTGATTGCCACCAAGGCCAACCGCATTGTGCGCGCTGCTAAAGGGCGCAGAGTGGCTGACATGGGCGCACGTCGCGCTCACAACATTGACGCTGCGGTGTATGGTGCGCGCGCGGCCTACATTGGCGGTGTGCACAGCACAGCGACAGTGTTGGCTGGACAGCTATTTGGCATTCCCGTGGTGGGAACGATGGCGCACAGTTGGGTGATGTTCTTCGATGGAGAATATGATGCCTTTAAACGATATGCAGAAATCTATGGCGATGCTTCCGTCTTCTTGGTGGACACTTACGATACGCTCAACTCGGGTGTGCCCACTGCCATCAAAGTGGCAAAAGAGGTGTTGCACCCCAAAGGACAACGCTTGAAGGGGGTGCGCATAGACTCCGGAGATATGGCTTATCTGTCGAAAAAAGTGCGTAAGATGCTCGATGAAGCCGGACTGAACGATTGCTTGATTATGGCTTCTAACAGTTTGGACGAACGCACCATCTCTTCCATTATCGCACAAGGCGGATGTGTGGACAGTTACGGAGTGGGTGAACGTCTCATCACTGCCTACAGCGATGCTAAATTTGGCGCAGTCTACAAATTGGCTGCCATCAAACAAGGTGACCACTTTGTGCCGAAAATCAAATTGTCGGAAAACATTGGAAAAATCACCAACCCTGGTGTGAAACAACTCTATCGCGTCTATTCTGACAAAGGGGCATCGATTGCTGATCTCATCACCAATGCAGGAGAAACCCCAAAGGATGGCGAGGATTTCACCTACATCTGTCCCGATAAACCTTGGAAACCTCGTGTGTTCTCCAATTGCACCTTCCGTCCTCTGTTGCAACCTCTCTTCCGTGAGGGTAAACTAGTGGCAAAATTGCCGAAGTTGGAAGAAATTCGCCAATATGTGCAACGACAACTCCAGAACGAAGTGTGGACGGAGGAACAGCGTTTTGAAAATCCGCACCAACACTATTTGGATATGAGCGAAGGTTACTACCAAATGAAACTGTCGCTGATGCAGGAACACAAATAATTCATTGACCGGTGTTTGGGTTGATAGGCAGGTTTTGCACTTGCAGGCAGCCCCTACACACTTGATGGTAGCCTCTTCAAATGAGGATTATCGTCACCGATAGCAATACTTTTCGGCGTCTCAGGTACTACAATTTGAGAAGAAAGTGTATCTTTGCAGTAGGCAATAAGTTAGTGCCGTCTTCTCTATAATTACTCTCTATATAATAGCAAAATGGCAAAAAAAGAAATAGTGATTTCCGACAATAGCGCGGACAAACTTAAAGCATTGCAAGCTGCAATGTCGAAGATTGAAAAGGACTTTGGTAAAGGTTCGATTATGAAAATGGGTGACCAAGAGGTGGAACACGTGGATGTGATTCCCACGGGCTCTATTAGTCTTGACCACGTGCTCGGCGTGGGGGGCTATCCTCGTGGACGCATCATTGAAATCTATGGTCCTGAATCTTCTGGTAAAACCACCTTGGCTATTCACGCAATTGCAGAAGCGCAAAAGCGCGGTGGCATCGCAGCATTTATCGATGCTGAACACGCTTTCGACCGCTTTTACGCGAAGGAGTTGGGAGTAGACATCGACAATCTCTACATTTCTCAACCCGACAACGGTGAACAAGCCTTGGAAATTGCCGATCAGTTGATTCGCTCTTCTGCCATCGACATCATTGTCATTGACTCCGTGGCTGCACTCACGCCAAAGGCGGAAATCGAAGGCGACATGGGTGACAACAAGGTGGGACTTCAAGCTCGCTTGATGAGTCAGGCTTTGCGCAAAATCACGGCTACCATCTCTAAAACAAACACCACTTGCATCTTCATCAACCAATTGCGTGAAAAGATTGGGGTGATGTTTGGTAATCCCGAAACGACAACGGGAGGTAATGCCTTGAAATTCTATGCTAGTGTGCGCCTCGACATTCGCCGCGCGAGTGTAATCAAAGATGGAGAGACTCCAATTGGTGCTATCACACGCGTGAAAGTGGTGAAAAACAAGGTGGCTCCTCCTTTCCAACGTTGCGAATTTGAAATGGCTTTCGGTAAGGGTATTTCTCGATTGGGCGAAATCGCTGACCTTGGTGTGGAATATGGCATCATTAAGAAGAGCGGTTCGTGGTATAGTTATGGTGAAACGCGTTTGGGACAAGGGCGCGAAGGTTTGAAGCGCGTGCTCACCGACAACCCCGAACTCTGTGAAGAAATCACCGAAAAACTCGTGGCTGCCATGAAGGGTATTGAACTTACTCCAGGTAATCCCGACACAGATGGCGATCTCACTGACGCTGGCGAAGAATAGTCTCACTATGGAGCTTTTATGACGCTTACCATAGTGGAAACTCAACTCTAATATACAACAACGGAGTGTTTATCTCGTGATAAACACTCCGTTGTTCTTTTCACCCCCAATCGGTCATTTGAGACTGAACAGATTCTACTTGATTTTGGAGCAGTTTGTTCGGTATTGTCCAAAAGGGAGAATGTCTTCCAAGATGAGGAAGAGAGTATATGACTAGCGTTGCGCGATTTCTTCGAGCATTTTCCAGCACTGCAAGAGTCCGCGTGGCACGTGGAAACAGCCTTTCCACTTTCCGCCTTTGAGGGTGAGCAGCACTTCGCCTTGACGGTTGAGATAACCAAACCATTCTCCACCCTTTTCGGCATCGGTGAAATGCGACCACACATAATCGTGTACACGCTCGAACCATTCTAGGCACTTTTCGTTGCCGGTGAGTTGATAGCCTTTGAGCATGGTGATGAGGGTTTCGATATGTACCCACCAGAGTTTCTGATCCCATTCTAGTTGCTGAAGGGGGCGTCCTAGACGATCCATAAAATAGAAGATGCCACCGTGTTGTTTGTCCCAACCATATTCGGCTTCTGCTAAAGCGATTTGGCAGGCTTTTTCGATGAGTTCCGGACGATTGAGACGTTTTCCCAAATCCATAATGAACCACATGGCTTCGATGGCGTGTCCTGGATTCATCAAACGACCGTCCATGCAGTCCACAAGTTCGTTGTCAAGACTGAGATGCTCGACGATGAGTCCTAACTCGGGACGATAGAACACGTCCATCACTTCATGAATGCAGGTGTCGATGGTTTGCTGCAAGAATTCGGGGGTGAGGAGGTGTTCGATTTCGAGTCCTACGTTGCAAAGAATCATGGGAAGCGCGAAACTCTTCATGGCTCTTGCTCCAGCAGCGGCTTTGTTCCAACGTCCTTTGGGATTGTCTACCTTGGAAAGCACAATATCGAATGTGCGACGCGCAATGTCGGCATATTCTTCGTTGCCTGTGGCTAAGGCTAGTTGTCCGAAGGCGATAACGGCAAAGGTGTAGGAGAAGATGTTGTAGGGTTCTACGAGGGGACGTCCTTCTCTGTCGAGTGAAAAATAGAAGTTGAGCTGCCCATCGTGGGCTTTTTCCTTTAGGAATTCGGCTCCCTGAATGGCGGCATCCAACCATTGCTGGCGTGTTTCGGCAGACACTGTGGGTTCTTGTACAGTGTTGTAGAGTTTGGCTAGCATCCACACTTCGCGTCCTTGCATCCACACGAATTTGTCGGTGTCGAAGACGCTACCATCGCGCTCTAAACAATGAAGGAAGCCTCCAAATTCATGGTCGATGGAATGATTCATCCAAAAGGGGATGACTTGTTGCAGGAGTTCTTGCTTGTATTGTTCGGCAAGTTTTGAGAAATCAATCATAATGGGTAAATGGTGTGGGTTTGTTGTAAGGCAAAGTTACGACAAACGCAGGGAATAAACAACAATGCTGTGGGAGAATACAGCACAAAAATGAGCGAAGGAGGATAAAAAAAAGAGTTGATGCGCTTTGTAGCGCACCAACTCATTTGATGATATTTTGGTTTTGACCGAAATCGTTGTTTCAGTCGGTAGTTCTGGCTTATTCGTTGCGCTATTATTGATTTTCTCTTTCTTCGTGCATATCAATTTCTTGACCGTTATGGTCGATGAATTTGTAATCGAGGAAAGCGAGGCTCTGATCAGGGATAATCTTGAGGGCGCGGCTGTAATGAAATTGCCAACGACGACGCAAAGAGATGAATCCTTGATTGATGTAAGCTGCAACGAACGGATGAACGTGAAGTCGGAACTTCTTAATACCTAAGTCTTCTGTGATCATTCTGATCTTCCCCTCCAACGCGTCTGTGAAGAGGTAAGATGATTTTATTTTTCCTGTGCCTGCGCACGATGGGCATTCTTCTTCTACCTTGACATCCATCGCAGGGCGTACGCGCTGTCTGGTGATTTGCATCAAACCAAACTTTGATAGGGGCAGGATGTTGTGGCGGGCGCGGTCTTTCTTCATGTTTTCCACCATACGCTCATAGAGCTTTTGGCGGTTCTCAGGCTGCGCCATATCAATAAAATCGACCACAATGATGCCTCCCATGTCGCGCAAACGGAGTTGTCGGGCTAATTCGTCAGCGGCTCCGAGATTGACGTCTAGAGCGTTGACTTCTTGTCCTTCGACACTCTTGCTGCGATTTCCAGAATTGATGTCCACCACGTGCAAAGCTTCTGTATGCTCAATGATCATATAGGCACCGTGCTTGTAGGTGACGGTTCGGCCGAGAGATGACTTAATCTGTTTGGTAACAGAGAAATTGTCAAAAATCGGCACGTTGCCTTTGTAGAGCTTCACAATGTCTTTGGCTTCAGGAGCGATGAGTGATACGTAGTCGCGCACTTCTTCAAAGACATTCTTGTCGTTGATGTGGATGCTGGAGAAAGAAGGATTGAATAGATCTCGAAGGAGTCCCACGGTGCGACTGGTTTCTTCGTAAACAAGGGTTGCTTTGTCTAGAGAGTCGGCTTGCTGTATGTTGGCAATGGCGTTTTCCCAGCGACTTTCAAGTATGCGCAACTCTTGGTCAAGTTCTGCAACACGACGACCTTCTGCCACTGTGCGGATGATGACACCGAAACCTTTGGGTTTGATGCTGTGCACAAGTTGTTTGAGTCGGGCGCGCTCTGCGTCGCTTTTGATTTTGGTGGATACACTCACCTTGTCGGTGAAGGGGATGAGCACCAAATAACGTCCTGCAAAGGATATTTCACAGGTTAGACGTGGTCCTTTTGTAGAGATGGGTTCTTTGACGATCTGAACGAGTACTTCTTGACCAACAGAAACGGTGTTTTGTATTTGACCGTCTTTTTCGGTGTTGGGCTGACGAGTGACTTTATTCAGCGGAAGGGGTTTTCTTTTTCCCCCTTTGATCAGACTTAGATAGTGTTCAAACTGACGATACCTCACTCCTAAATCGAGATAATGGAGGAAAGCATCGCGTTCATATCCGACATTCACGAAGCAAGAATTGAGCCCAGGCATGATTTTCCGAACCTTTGCTAAGTAGATGTTGCCCACTGCGAACTGCTCCGATCGCCCTTCTTGTTGAAACTCTACCAGACGTTTGTCTTCGAGCAGGGCAATCGAAATGTCGTTCTTTTGGACATCGACGATAACTTCGCTAGTCATGATGTTTGTGGTTTTGTGGCAAATCGGCAACACACTGCGCACTCCTGCCGCGAGTTTCTAGTGTTTGCAGACTAGTATCTGCGAACTAGTTGTCATCCGATAATGGGAGTGTGCACTTGAGGTGGCCACGCCACAGTTACAGTAGTCAGTAAAACAGAAAAGTTAAAAGCCAGCACCTTCGCAGGGCGAAGCCACATTGACTTTTAACTTTCCAGCCGTCATTGCAAGAGATTACTTGCTCTTGTGACGGTTCTTGCGCAGACGCTTCTTGCGCTTGTGGGTAGACATCTTATGTCTCTTCTTTTTCTTTCCGTTAGGCATGATGGTTGAATTTAACTAGTTAATGAATATAGGAGAGAGCGTTGTGAATGAAAAGTGATGCTCTAGAAAAGAGCGTCTCCATTTCGTGACGGCTTCACTCAATTGACATCGAGCACAGCGTCTTCACAGCGTTGCATTATTTCTTGATGAGTTCTGCAAAAGTCTTGGCAGGCTTGAATGCAGGAATATAGTGCTCGGGAATGATGAGCGTAGTTTTTTGCGTAATGTTACGCGCTGTCTTTGCTGCACGCTTCTTGAGGATGAAGCTGCCGAATCCACGCAGATATACGTTTTCTTCTTTCGCGAGCGACTCCTTTACTGTTTCCATAAATGCTTCTACGGAAGCAAGCACAGTTGCGTTCTCAATGCCAGTCTTTTTGGCAATCTCCCTTACGATGTCTGCTTTGGTCATCTGTTCCTTGTTTTGAGTTATTGTTGAGGGCTATAGTTCAAATTGATTGCAAAGTTAATAATTTTCAGTGGATTATACCAAGTTCAATGCAAGTTTTTTTTGTTTTTCCCTCATTCTTCGTGCTGTAAACGGACAGAAATGGGGGCTATTTTGCAACGGGAATTTTAGCAACACGCGCTTCGTGGCGGCCTCCTTCAAATGCCGTGTTGAGGAATTCGTCCATGATGGC
>CAJPLH010000028.1 GCA_905371275.1 Prevotellaceae bacterium | reverse complement strand
TGTTCGCCATAACGCTACGCTCCTTCAGACGGTGCATTATTAGTAGCGGTCGCAACACAGGCGGCAGAGGGAGAGGTGCCGTTGTTAGAAAGTTGCGTGCCAATCTCGTCCAAACTGGTGATTTCCTTTTGTCGCAAAAAATCATAGATGCCGCCTAGATGTTCTCGCACGCGGCCACCAGCAAATTCATAGACCTTGGTCACCAAACCATCAAGAAACTCGCGGTCGTGGCTCACCACAATCACCGTGCCGTCAAACGCCAGAATAGCTTCTTTCAACACGTCTTTTGTGCGAAGATCCAAGTGGTTGGTAGGTTCGTCCAAGATGAGCAGATTGACAGGTTCGAGGAGAAGTTTGATCATCGCCAAACGACTGCGCTCTCCGCCCGACAACACTTTCACTTTCTTCTCCGAAGCTTCTCCGCCAAACATAAAGGCTCCGAGGATGTCGCGTATTTTCAAGCGAATATCGCCCTTTGCCACATGGTCGATGGTGTCGAACACGGTCAGTTCATCGTCCAAAAGCTGTGCTTGGTTTTGCGCATAATAGCCCAACTGAACATTGTGACCAATTTTCAACACTCCACCGTGAGAAATCTCCTCCATGATGCACTTCACCAGCGTAGATTTTCCTTCGCCGTTCTTGCCCACGAAAGCCACTTTTTCTCCACGCTTGATGGTGAGGTTCACTTGGTCGAACACCACGTGGTCGCCATAGTGTTTCTCCACATCCTCGCAAATCACGGGATAATCTCCGCTTCGACTGCAAGGAGGAAATTTGAGATGAAGGCGCGAAGTGTCGATTTCGTCAATCTCAATGGGCACAATTTTCTCCAACTGTTTGATGCGGCTTTGCACCTGCACCGCTTTGGTGGGTTTATAGCGAAAACGCTCAATGAAATCTTTCAAATCGGCAATTTCTTTCTGCTGATTTTCATAGGCGCGGAGCTGACTCTCTCTGCGTTCGGCACGCAGTTGCACATACTCATCATAAGCCACACGATAGTCCACCACTTTGCCACAAGAAATTTCGAGGGTGCGGTTGGTCACATTGTTGATGAAAGCGCGGTCGTGGCTCACCAACATCACCGCACAGCCACTGTGTGCCAAAAACTGCTCTAACCAGCGGATGCTCTCAATGTCGAGGTGGTTGGTAGGCTCGTCAAGGAGCAACACATCGTGACGCGCCAACAGGAGTTTTGCCAATTCGATGCGCATGCGCCATCCTCCCGAAAACTCTTGCGTGGGACGCTCAAAGTCGCTGCGCAGAAAACCGAGTCCTGAGAGGGTGCGCTCTATTTCAGCATGATAATTTTGCGCGCCCATCATCTGCAAGCGGTCATTTTCACGACTGAAAGCTTCCACCAACTCCATATATTCTGGTGTTTCGTAGTCGCTGCGCTCCATCAATTCGCGGTTGAGTTGCGCCACATGGTCACGAAGTTCGTGGAGATGTGCAAAGGCTTTTTCCACTTCTGCCACCACCGTGGTGTCATCGCTGAGCACCATCACCTGCGGCAAATAACCCACGCTCACCTCACGCTGCACCGCCACGCGCCCGTCTATGGGCTGTTGCAAACCGGCTATGATTTTGAGCATCGTGCTTTTGCCTGCACCGTTCTTGCCGACCAATGCAATGCGGTCGCGCTTGTTCACCACAAAACTCACATCTTCGAAGAGAGCTTTGGCGGAAAATTCTACTTTGAGGTGTTCTACTGAAATCATTCCACTGTTGTTCGTTGAAGCCACTCGGCCACATTTTATCCGCAAAGTTACAAATTTCTTTACGACTAGACAATTATCTTGCCAATAGTCCATCATTCTCCGCTTTGTTTTCACATTATCCCAAATCTGTTCAGGAGCTAATGACCGATTTGAGATTATCGCCAGCCACAAACCATTTGTATCCTACTACTGCTCCGAAGAGGGAAAGTTTTTCACCTCCCCACTCATATGCCCCTATATAGATATATCTGGAAATGAGCCCAAAGAGTGAAAAAAAGGCGGAAAAATGCACTTTCACTTGCAAACCCTACACAGAACGACAACTAGACTTAGCAAATACAGTGTTAATTCAATTGTACGTCTCCTTCTCAAATTGTGCCCCCTAAAAAATAAGAGTCAACATCCCATCCTCAAAAATTTGCTGGTGGCAAAAGAGAGAATAGTCAACCACTGCTTTCTTCTCCATCAAAACTAAGGCTTATTTCTTCAAAAACGACACGTTGTTTTCAACAAAACGATACGTCACTTTCAACAAAACAACACGTTGTTTTCAACAAAACGATACGTCACTTTCAACAAAGGTTATTTGCAGCTCTAGATGGCGCACCTCAAATACTTAGTTATAAAACGCAAAAAAACAAACTATTTCCTCTCCATTCTCGCGCATACGCACGCATATACGCACACATAACAGGAGTTTTATCATTTTTGCTGTCACATCTGTCACACATTTTCGCTCAAAACATTTAAGTTCAATAGATTACCTCTTTATTTTAAAATTTATTTCATCTTTTTCTCGACCGATCTGGGATTATCCCCTTCAAAACGAGTCCCCAACCCTCCCTCGTTTTTGCTTAGGTGTGACACTTGTGACAGCAAAAAAACTAAATTGCTGTTGGAAGGCGTGCGCACCTGCGCGTACACACGTACGCACGAGAAAACCGAACGTATGCACGCAACATCCACTGCCTTTGAGTTGTATCTTAGCGACCTCTCACCTTTCGCACTTTGCGCGCCTTCATTCCTCCGCCGACTTTGGGTGGGAAAAGTATTTTGCATAGCAAATTGCCCAAATTTGCAAATCAGAACTCGCAATTTCAAAACATATAAAACCTTTTTCGTCACTTTTCTGCGTTTTTTTCCCTCTTTGAGGCTATATCTCCCCATATACTTATAGTGAGGCGCGAAAAAAGTGTCCAGCGCAGTTCCTATTTTATTCCACTTCCACGGCGAATGCCAATACTACATATACTTCATAAACCGCAGCCATCATTTGTCACCGTTCCACCACTCCACGAGATGGCATACCGGACAAAAGTCAGCCTTTTGTACTCAAAATAAAGTGCTACACAAAATTTTCCACGGATTGAATATATTCAGTTCAAAGAAAATCACTAACTTTGCGATGTAAGTCTATTTTATCAACTCCGCTTGGCAAAACAAATCTACTTAATACCATCATTCAAGCCTATGATACTTCATTCCGCAACACGATTGCTCGGTGCAGCTTTTCTCACCCTCGGTTTGGGTACTCCTGCTGCTACTCTGGCACAACAAGTCATTTTCCCACAAGAACGACAAGCCGGCACAGCGCGCTTGGCTCACTCTGCTAACCACTATACGTTGAGCAACGATTTGCTTACCGCCACTTTCATAGAGTCAGAGGGCACACTCCGTTTCGGAGGATGTCCCCAACTGAATCTCAACGCGGGGAGCGAATTGTTTGAAATTCGCATGGGAAATGGCTCCACTGTGGTACGTGCTTCGGAAATGAAACTCAGTAATGTGCGCCAAATACATTATGCAGCCAATCCTTCGGCGACAAAGGGAGCTGAAAAACTTCCTGGACACGCCATTGAAGCGACATTCACCCACAATCATCTCACAGTGCTTTGGCGCGCCGTGCTCCGCGATGGCAGTCACTATCTGCGCACTGAACTAAAACTTACGGCTGCACACGACACCAAACTCTTTGCGGTGGTGCCTATGCTCTACGAAATGGACGTACACAATGCGGGCAGTGCACCACGCAAAGTGGGCAACACTCGAGGTGCCGTGCTGCTAAGCGATAAGATTTTTGCCGGACTTGAAACACCAATGGGACTCAACACCGTGGGCGCAGGCGACGAGGACGAATTACCTTTCACTCACGATGCTTGGAAAACCGATGATTTTGTTCTACCAACTGCTGCATCTGTGCCCGATGCACTCATCAAAGGCGGACACCCAGCCGACAAACTAGCCGTGGCACAGGGATATGTAAACTTCAAACAAGCGGGTTCGCAAACGCTCACTTTCACCTTCAAAGGTGGCTCTCACAAACTGAACCTCGTGGGCGTAGATGTGGTAAATCTCGAAGGTAAGGTAGTGGCTTCCGACTACCACTACGGCACGATGGGCGATGCACACAAAAACAACGTCTATACGCTCAACATCCCCAAGACAGGTGTCTATCGTTTGCGCTATTTTGTGGACACTGCACCCGAAACCATCAACTCGCGCGGAGAGATTGCCTTCTCTGGTCGTGTGAGTCGCCCTATCATTGTGCGCGATTTGGCACCGGGCAGCGCGCCACGTCTCGACACTCACACAGCTTCTGCTCCCTCCACCCCACACACAACGCGCACTTTGAGTGCACAACAAATGGCGGCTGACGATGTGCTCACTGATGCTTGGACGGCTGCCGAATGGAAACAACCCACTCGCGTGCCTTCGCGCATCAACGAAGTGGGTTACTATGCTCCGAATGTCAAAGCCATCAACCGCTCGCTCAAACTCTCTTCTACGGGCACACTCTCGGTGCAGTTCAATTACAGCAAAGGGAACACGCGACTAAATCTCTGTGGTTTAGAACTCGTGGACGGCACGGGCAATGTGGTGGCGTCCGACTATCACAAGGGATTCACGGGAAATGCTTCCGAAGGAAATGTGTATCGTTTCAACGTGCCTTATGCTGGTGATTTCACCCTCATCTATTATGCTCAAAACAAGGACGAAGAGATAACCTCAGAGGGTAAAATTCGCCTTTCCTTAGCACAGAGCGACACGCTGCATTTGGCTTCGCAAGCCACAACCACACTCCGCGGCACCTGGAGCAGAAACACCACGCTCCGTGCTGGCGACGACTGGAAAGTGAGTGCCGTGGTGGGGCTCGTTGCACCTGGACAACCACGCCGTTCTTTCCTCTCCTACAGCGAACGCGAACGTGCAGTGCCTTGGCGCGCTATGCCAGCCTATATTTCTTGGTATGAGCTCAATATCGATCGCAACAACGACCCCAACTACACGGGCAATATGCACGATTGGCAGTGCGAAGAGGTGGTTCGTCAGTGGAAAAAGAATCTTTTTGAACCCTATCACACGGCGGTTAACTCCTTTGTGTGGGACGATGGCTGGGACCACTATGGTGACTGGACTTTCTCTCCAAATTTTCCCGATGGTTTCCGCAAATCGGATGCCTTAGCGCGCGAAATGGGTTCGGGCATTGGTGCGTGGCTGGGCCCTGTGGGTGGCTACGGACAAAGTGGCAACTACCGTCGCGACTTCTGGAAGAGCAAAGGAGGTATGCAACTTTCCAATCCCAAGTATTACGAAACATTCACGCGCTCCATCACCGATTTGTGCAACAAGCGTGGCTATGATTTCCGATTCTTCAAGTTTGACGGCATCAGCGCACAATTCTCGGCCGTGGGACCTGACGCTGGCATAGTGGGAGAAGAAAACGCAGAGGGCATTATCCGCGCAGAACGCATGGTGCGCGAAAACATCAAACCCGACATTTTCTTCAACACCACTGTTGGCACTTGGGCTTCTCCTTTCTGGTTCCAATACACTGACGCTGTGTGGCGTCAAGAAGGGGACTATGGTGAAGCAGGCAACCAAGGCAGCGACCGCGAACGCTGGATTACCTATCGTGACGCTTTGGTACACAAAAACTTTGTCAAGAACTCACCACTCTGTCCCATCAACACGTTGATGACACACGGTTTTATCCTTTCGACATACGGAAAAGTGTCGAAAAATATGGACTATGACGGCATTGTGCGTGAATTGAGATGCGCCTTTGCTTGCGGTTCGGGGATGGTAGAATTGTATAACGACTACGCTTTGACCAATTCCATCCGCGGTGGACGTCTATGGGGTGACTTGGCAGAAGCCATACGCTGGCAGAAGAACAATGCCGATGTACTTCCCGATACACACTGGGTGGGAGGCAATCCCTGGACAGGGACACGCGCTGAAGTTTATGGTTGGGCTTCGTGGAACGGACAAAAAGCAACGCTCGCATTGCGCAACCCTGCAGCAACGGCGGCGACCTTCCACACTACGCTACGCCAAGCTCTTGAAATTCCCAACTACGTGAAAGGTAGTATAATTCTATCGAAGGCATTCGGCCGACAAGATGCACTCAAAGGCCTAAACGAAGATGCGCCTATCGACATCGACACTCCACTCACGCTTTCATTCCCAGCATCGAGTGTCTATGTTTTCAATGGTCGTGAAAGTTCCCTTCCCGCAGTAGCCGTGACGGGCATCACGCTTTCTGGCACCGAAGTGAATGTGGCTCCTGGTCGTGAAAAGGCGCTTGTATGGGACATTGCACCTGTAAATGCCACTCACACCAGCGTGGAATGGAGCGTGGCTGACCCAACAGTGGCTAAAGTGGACAACGGAGTGGTGCACGGCATTAAAGACGGAGAAACCACTGTGACCGTAAAGGCTGAAGGTGGTCACACTGCTACTGTGCGCGTCAAGGTGAGCACTCCTCCTTACGCTATTTCTTTCGAAGGCGACACCAATCAAAGTGGCGACCGCATTGTGAAGAAGGTGACACTCACGACTCCCTCTCAGAAACAACCCACTGTTCTCTCACTTGGCGAGCATCCCAAAGCTTATACAGATCTCACCGCTACTCCAGTCAATGTGGGCGTGGGGTCGGTGGTGACCATTGCTCCCGAATGGAAAGGAAATTGGATGCACGCGTACGTCTACATCGATTTCAACAACGATGGAAAGTTTGACGCTAGTTCTCCTAACTCCCCAGAAGTGGTGGCCTTCACCTACTACAAAGGTAAAACTAAGGGCGAAAATGGTCTCTCCACACAAGAGAACAAAAACCCAGGAATGTCGATTCCGGCTTTCAAACTCCCAGAAACGAAGGGAACATATCGTCTTCGTTTGAAAATTGACTGGGATGATCTCAATCCAGCTGGTAGTACCGCAGCTGGTAACGAGATTCTGAAAAACAATGGTTCGGTGACCGACTTGTTGCTCAACGTAACCTCACCTACGGCAATCTCTGCTCCTCAACTTGCGCCTACTGACGCATCGTCACCAGCTTATGATTTGACAGGACGTCAAGTGTTGGGCAAAGACAATCACGGGCTCATCATCATTGGGGGTAAAAAACAAATGCGCTAATCGTAAACTGCGCTCTAGGGTGCAGTTGGCATAGGATAGTTTCTAAACCCAAAGACGCTTATTATAATTGTACTCATCTACACGATTGATGTATTCGTCTAGAAGATTGATATATTCGTCTACAGCTTCAGGACTCGACCGCTTCAACACGGCTTCGAGTCCTGTTTTTTGGTGAAAGAACTATGGAAGAATATGCACCATAGGACAGTATCTACAATATCTTGGCATATGCACTTTTTTTCCAAATACTGCACGTTGGGATATTGCAGATTGCAGTGTGTCTACATCTTTTAAGGCTAAATATCGCGTTACAATTTGGTTGGATGATTGAAAATCAATATATTTGCAGACGTGAAACTTATTATCCCGTTCCAATGAAACGTCATTTTTCTCGATATATACTCCTCATCACGCTCATCATATGCAGTTTTGTCACTGCTGCAGCGCAAGACTTGATAGCGCGACAAGCACCTATCGACAGACGCTTGAAAGCTGCTGACTCACTCACCATCAACCGAGTGATTCGCAAAAACAGCTTTACAAACTATGAAAACAACGAACTCTACAACACTTGGAATACTTCCAAAGTGCATTGCTACTCCAACACTGAACTTCCCGAAACTCATCGTATAGATTTGCGCGGTTTCCATATGCCTACGCCAAGTCGCACCATTACGTCTCATTTTGGTTACCGCGCTACTTTCCGCCGTGTGCACAAAGGGCTTGACATCAAGGTCTACACCGGTGACACCATCGTGTCTGCCTTTGAAGGTAAAGTGCGCATCGTGGGCTATGAAGCCACTGGCTATGGCAATTATGTGGTGATTCGTCACAAAAATGGTCTTGAAACGATCTACGGACACTTGTCGAAAAGCATTGCTCAAGTGGGTGAGGTGGTCAAGGCGGGTCAAGTCATTGGTTTAGGAGGAAACACTGGACGCTCTTTTGGTTCGCACCTTCACTTTGAAACACGATTCCTTGGTGTTGCCATCAATCCGATGTTGCTTTTCGACTTCCCCAATCAAGACGTGACGGCAGACTATTTTGTGTTCAATCGTTCTGATTGCGAAGGGGGGCTGCTCACCCAAGTGGGTGGTGCTAAGCATCACGAAGAATTGGCGCACGTTGATAACCCAGGAAAAAAAGAAATTTCCAACGAACCTATTCGTTCGAAGAGTCAATCGCAAGTGGTGGGTGGTTTCTACCAAGTGAAAAACGGAGATACACTCTACAGCATCTCACGAAAAATCGGAGTTGCCGTAGAAGACATCACGAATTTCAACAATTTAGGTAGCAAACCCGTGCTGCACACGGGACAAATACTCCGCTACTAACCAACCATCACTTCCAGCGAGTTATCTCTTATGCTTACGCACGAACCTAATAGGCTCAATGAAGGAAAAACGAAAATTGCAAACACCACATGACAACGATTTGTCAGGTGGTGTTTTTTCGTAGTCTCTAGCTGCAAAACACACATTACACTCTGGATTGAAAGCAACTGCAAATGGCTAAGAAATAGCACATTTAGCACAAAATACACGCTTTTTTGTTGTTTGGTATAAGTGGATTTATTATATTTGCAGCAGACAATGAACTACCTATCATGAATCAAACAACTCAACTTCCTGACGTAGTATTTGAAACGAGCTGGGAAGTATGTAATAAAGTCGGTGGCATCTACACCGTGCTTTCTACTCGCGCAAAGACGCTGCAACAAAAATTTCAAGACAACCTCATCTTCATTGGCCCCGATTTGTGCCAAGATGGAAACAATCCTCTTTTTATTGAAGATAAAAAACTTCATAAGGATTGGAGCAAGAGTCTTCAAAATATCGGAATCCCCGTTCGCATCGGTCGCTGGGACATTCCAGGACAACCGCTCACGGTGCTAGTGAATTTCCAATCGCTCTTTGCTCAAAAAGATGAGATTTATGGTCGCGCATGGGAACTCTTTCAAGTGGATTCGCTTCACGCTTATGGTGATTACGATGAGGCTTCTATGTTTTCTTATGCTGCGGGCAAGGTGGCTGAGGTGATTGTTCAACAATCATTTGTGGGTAAAAAGGTGATTTACCAAGCTCACGAATGGATGTCAGGTCTCGGCATGTTGTTCTTGCAACATAACTGTCCCGAAGTGCGCACGATCTTCACCACTCACGCCACGAGCATCGGCCGCTCCATCGCGGGCAACAACAAATTGTTGTATGCCTATTTCAATGGATACAATGGCGACCAAATGGCTCGCGAACTCTCGATGGAAGCAAAACACAGCATCGAGAAACAAAGTGCACATCGCACTCATTGCTTCACCACGGTGTCTAACTTCACGGACAAAGAGTGCGCACAACTCCTCGACAAACCTGCTGATGTGGTACTCCCCAATGGCTTCGAATTGGACTTCGTGCCTAAGGGAACAGCTTTCACCAGCAAACGCCGACAAGCGCGTCAACGCATTTTCCAAGTGGCAAAAGCGCTCACTGGACAAACTTTTGACAACGACACGCTCATCATTTCCACTTCGGGTCGCAACGACTTCCGCTGCAAAGGCTTTGACGTTTACATGGAAGCGATGAAGCAACTCAATGAACAATTGCGCGGTACGAACCAACAAGTGCTTTCGCTCATTGAAGTGCCATGCTGGTTGCTCGGTCCTCGCACTGATGTGCAGGAGCGTTTGCAACTGAAAGGTAAAAAAGCAGAGGCTATCAACACTCCGCTTCACACACCTATTATTAGTCACGACTTATATAACCTCAACGAAGATCGCATCGTCAATCTCATCAAGAGCATGGGATTTGAAGACTGCACGAACAACAACGTGAAAGTTATTCTTGTACCTTGCTATCTTGACGGAAACGACGGTATCTTCGATCTCCACTATTACGATCTGCTCACGGCTAACGACTTGACGATTTATCCCTCATATTACGAACCATGGGGATATACTCCTCTGGAAAGTGTGGCTTTCAAGACTCCTTGCATCACCACAGATCTGAGTGGTTTTGGTCAATGGGTAGACAGTGTGCTCGGACGCACTGGCACTTTGACCGATGGGGTGAGCGTGTTGCACCGCGACGACAACAACTATTTTCAGTGTGCAGCCGAAATCTGTCAGGTGATTCAGCAATTTATGAATGCTCCAAAAGCTGATCGCGACAAAATGCGTCGTAATGCTGCTAAATTTGCCAACAAAGCTCAGTGGGAAAATTTTGTCGCCTATTATTATAAGGCGTATGAATTTGCCCTCAACAAGTAAGAAATAACAATACATACACACAATGAACGTAAAAATCACAAATGCCAACCAACCTAGTTGGAAGAATGTGACTGTAAAGAGCCACATCCCTGCCGCGTTCCAACCTCTTGATGAAATTGCGCACAACCTCTGGTTCTGCTGGAATCAAGAAGCTCTCGACCTTTTCCGTAGTTTGGATGCTAAAATTTGGGAAGACGTGGATCAAAATCCCGTAGAACTCCTCAACCGCATCTCTTATAAACGTCTCATCGAGCTCAGCGAAGACAAAGAAGTTTTGGCACGCATCAAAAAAGTGTACAAACTCTTCCGCGACTACATGGACGAAAAGCCCAACGCAAAACGCGCTTCTGTGGCTTATCTCTGCATGGAGTATGGTATGAACCACAATGTGAAGATTTACTCAGGTGGTCTTGGTGTGCTCGCTGGTGACTATGTGAAGGAGGCTTCTGACTCTAATGTGGACATGTGCGCTGTAGGTTTCCTCTATCGCTATGGCTATTTCTCACAAACGCTCTCTATGGACGGTCAGCAGATTGCTAACTATGAAGCGCAAGACTTCGACCGTATGCCTATCGAACGCGTGCTCGACGCTAACGGTAACCAAGTGGTGGTAGACGTTCCTTTCTCTACTTTCACCGTTCATGCACTCATTTGGCGCGTTAATGTGGGTCGTGTGCCTCTCTATCTGCTCGACACTGACAACGAGATGAACTCAGAGTTCGACCGTCAAATCACTCACGCTCTCTATGGTGGTGACTGGGAAAACCGCATGAAGCAGGAATATCTCCTCGGTATCGGTGGTATCCTCGCTCTCAAGAAGCTCGGCATCGAAAAAGACGTTTATCACTGCAACGAAGGTCACGCTGCCCTTGCCAACCTCCAACGTCTCGCAGACTTCGTGGAAAGTGGCTTGAACTTCGACGAAGCACTCGAACTCGTTCGTGCTAGCTCTCTCTACACCGTACACACTCCTGTGCCTGCTGGTCACGACTATTTCGATGAAGCTCTTTGCGGCAAATATCTCGGTCAATTCCCAGGCCGTCTTGGCATCAGCTGGGACGATTTCATGGGTCTTGGTCGTCAAAACCCCAACGATAAGGGCGAACGCTTCTGTATGTCTACCTTCCTTTGCAAGACTTGTCAAGAAGTCAACGGCGTAAGCTGGTTGCACGGTAAGGTGTCTCAGCTCATGTTCCAAGAAATCTGGCCTGGTTACCTCCCTGCTGAATCTCACCGCGACCACCAGATTCTCACCCACGACGAATACGCTGAGGTTTACAACGTGAATCCTGAAGAAAGCCATGTGGGATATGTTACCAACGGTGTGCACTACCCTTCTTGGTGTGCAAGCGAGTGGAAAAACCTCCACAAGAAGTACTTCGGTGAAGGCTACATCAAGGATCAAAGCAACCAATCTCTCTGGGAAAATATCTACAAGGTGTCTGACAAGGAAGTTTGGGAAACTCGTGTGGCTTTGAAGAAGAAGCTCATCGACTACATCCGTGAACGTTTCCGCGACAACTGGCTCAAGAACCAAGGTGATCCCGCTCGTGTGATGTCACTCCTCGACAAGATTAATCCCAATGCACTCATCATTGGTTTCGCACGCCGCTTCGCTACTTACAAGCGTGCTCACCTCCTCTTCTCTGACCTCGATCGTTTGTCAAAAATCGTCAACAATCCTGACTACCCCGTGCAATTCCTCTTCGCAGGAAAGGCTCACCCTGCTGACGGTGCTGGTCAAGGTCTCATCAAGCACATTCACGACATCTCTCAACGTCCTGAGTTCATTGGTAAGATTATCTTCCTCGACAACTACGACATGGAGTTGGCTCGTCGCCTTGTGAGTGGTGTAGACATTTGGATGAACACTCCAACACGTCCTCTCGAAGCTTCTGGTACTTCTGGTGAAAAGGCTTTGATGAATGGTGTTGTCAACCTTTCAGTTCTCGATGGTTGGTGGTATGAAGGCTATCGCGAAGGTGCTGGTTGGGCACTCACCGATGTGCGCACTTACCAAGACCAAGGTCAGCAAGACAAACTCGATGCTGCTACCATCTACAGCTTGCTCGAAAACGAAATCATTCCTCTCTACTACAGCCGCAGCGCCTCTAAGGGTTACAGCGAAGGTTGGGTGAAGACCGTGAAGAACTCTATCGCGCAAATCGCTCCTCACTACACTATGAAGCGTCAGCTTGATGACTACTACGATCGTTTCTACAATCCTCTCCGCGATCGCTACACCGTGATTTCTGCCGACAACAACCGCATTGCTCGCGAAATCGCAGCTTGGAAAGAAGCAGTGACTCAGCGTTGGGACAACATCCGCGTAGTAGAATCACAACTTTGCGACAACCTCTACGGTGGCAACTTGGTAAGCGACACCGAATTCACCGTGCGCCACGTTGTAGACGAACAAGGTTTGGAAGATGCCATCGGCATTGATCTCGTAGTGATGCGTCAAGACCCTGAAACAGGCAATGATGTGATCTACAAGACTTACCCCATGCAAGTGGTGAAGAACGAAGGCAACCTCTACACCTTCGAACTCAAGACCGCCATCGATGTGGCTGGTTCGTTCCGCACAGCCTTCCGCATGTACCCCAAGAACAAGCACTTGTCTTCTCGTCAAGACCTCTGCTACGTTCGTTGGTTCAACTAATCCTAATGCGAGGTTTTATCTCCTCGCACATCGGATAAACCATCTTTTGACTCTCCACTGTTTTACACAGTGGGGAGTTTTTTTTTCTCTCATTCATATGTCTTACTTTTCCCACAAACACCCCATAACGTTCTATCAAAAGAGCATAAAACAGACAAAAGATGCCTATAAACATACAGCGTTTCCGAGACAAATGCCTAACTTTGCAGTAGACATAAATGTCTCGTTATCACAATGAATCTTTCTAGACAAAACACTCTTCAGCGTTTATATACATCACGTCTTCTTGTCGCGGTGACAACTTGCTTTTGTTTCTTTACACCTTCTCTTCAAGCACAAAATGTTAGTTGCTCCGTAGCCAACAAAGTCTACTCCGTAGCAGGACAGAAGGGAAAAGCACACGTGTTAGTCACCAATTGGAATCGACAAGAGGTCAAAACAATATCTTTCACGCTCACTTCTGAAGGGACTACCAGCTCAGAACAGCAACTCTCTCTCTCCACACCTTTAAAATACCAAGACACAGACGACATCACCATTGACGTACCAGCAGGAAGTAAACCTGGAGTAGGTGATTTTACCATCAACATCACAAAAGTCAATGGAGAATTCAACCGCAACGTCTACCCCATGAGTAGCAGCCAGCGCTACACCCTCACACGACCTGTTTGGAGAAAAGCCGTTGTGGAAGATCTCACTGGAATGTGGTGTCCGAACTGCCCTCCTGGAATTGCTTCTTTAGAACACCTCAACAAAGTAGCAGCTAATCGTGTCATCGGACTAGCAGCGCACGATGGTGACGTATTGAACGCAGGCGATTACTATGACGTGTTCAGAAAATATCCAGGACGTCCTAAAGTCATCCTCAATGGCGCCCATGTTGTTGCTCCATATTATGGCAATAGTGGCACCACCGAACAACCCTTTGGTTTGCTCACCGACGTAGAGAAAGCATCGGGAGCACAAAGTGCAGTCGAACTCAAAGTTCAAGCCGCTTGGACAGACCATCGAAAAGGCATAGAAGTGCGCAGCATCACCACTTTCCGTTGTCCGATACCAGAAAACAAGTATCGACTGGCTTATGTTTTGACGGCAGATAACCTCAAACATCCCAATTTTTATCAGAACAACAATGCAACGGCTGACCCTGCATGGAAAAATAGTGTACCCGAAATGAAGTTTTTCTATGATGCAGGCGGAAGAGTGCAAGGACTTCCCTTTAATGACGTTGTTTTTGCAGCAACCGGCATCCTCAAAGGCATCGAAGGAAGTCTTCCTCAAGAAATGCCCCTTGATGTCCCCCACGTTCACACCCAACATTATGGGAATTTTTCCAACTTAACTTCTAGAGCATTCAACTTCATCAAGAAAGACACGAAGGTTCACGCTGTGGTGTTAGTCATTGATCCTGAAACTAGAGATATTATCAATGCAGAACGATGCGAGGTGGGAGAATCCTTTACTCCTTTCCCACAAGACCCTGTGGCACCTCCCAATGTGGCACGCATCGAAATGCCTGCGAATTTAACGCAACCACTCAACAGCGAATTTACCTTGCAAGCGAAAACTTTCCCACAAGAAGCAACCAGTGACATCGTGTGGGAAGTGGCAGATGCAAAGATTATTAAGTCACTCGGTGACGGCAAATTCCGCGCACTCAAAGTAGGAGAAACTACTATTACAGCACGTGCACAAGATGTAGATGGTGTAACCGCAAAATGCGTGGTGCGTGT